>JBLJAX010000086.1:0-3162 GCA_047637795.1 Erysipelotrichaceae bacterium
TGTTTGACTGCATCGATCATTGCCTCTGTATATTTTGCATTGATGCTACCTGAATTTTCGAGTAGTTCACCGACAAGCGTTATAGATTCTTCCCAGTTGTTGGGTTCTTGATTTACTAAGATGTTCTCGATTCTTACGATTTCTAACATAATTTAACCTCGTGTTTTAGCTCTAAAATCTGGTTGACAGTAATATGATCTTGATTTAATTGTTTACGATTAGCTGGGTTCTCTAAAATCTTTGCCAGTTTCAAGATGATATCATCCTCCCTTTTCTTAACTGCGATAACGACGATATTGCGTATCGATTCTTGATTCTGATTTCCAAAAACAGTCGGTGTCTTCAGGACAAGTAAACTAACACAAGGTTCGTTTACACCATCATCTATACCTGCATGTACAAACGCTGTTTCTGGGAGAATCACCATGTAATTTCCAAATTCTTCCACAGCTCTGATCATCCGATCGACATAACGTTTTTCGATCAATCGATCATCCACAAGTGGTTGCGCCGCTAATCGAATTGCAGTTCTCCAATCAGGTAGCTCATCATAGATTTGGATATATTTATCCACTAAACAATCAGATAGTTTGTAACTTTCAGTACTCCCATAGTTGAAATTCTTGATAAAGTTATTACACTGTTTAAGATAGGTGCTCTTATATACTTTCGTCTTGATACGATACACATCTTCATCCGATAAAAGTGGACTAACTTGGACAGTATCGATATTCGAATCAAACTTAAGTGTCGTAATAATCAAATCAATGGTTTGACCTGTAACATACTTTGGAACTTCATCAAGTGTTACCGGCCCAATGATGTTTATTTCAGGTATCATGGCTGCTAATCGTGAGACCATGATTTTAGATGTCGCTATGCCAAAGTGACATGCGACCAACACATTTAAACCTGGCGCATACAAAGCTCTTTTCTCAACGATTGCACCAACATGCATGGCAATATAAGCAATTTCTTCTTCGTTGAAATATAGTCCTGATTTGGATTCGTATTCAATCAGTCGAGATTTTGTATACTCATAAATCAAAGGAATGCTAACCTTGACACGATCGAGAATTTGATTCTCAACATTCAATTTATTTCGAATTCTAAAGAGGGTTATTTTGAGATGAAGCTGTAAGTTCTCAATGAAATTGGTACTTTCTTCATCACTAAGTTTTGTGACTACATTTAATCCATTTAATAAAAAGTCAGCGAGTTCATTTGCAATGATTCCATCTTCATCTTGTTCAACCCAAGTTTGAGGTGTTGAATCAACTTTTGCCTCCAACATATGCTCAAGAATGAACATCGCATCATTCTCATTGATATTCATCTCAAAGTTGTTTGTAAGCTTTTCAACTAATGAAAGACGTCCTGCTTCAAATTGATGCGTGTAATTATTAGGTAAAAGCATACCGTTACTGCTTCGATATAGATTGAAAGCAATAATACTCCGAAGTTCATCAGGATGTGCAAAGTTAAACTTTTGGAAGTTTTCCATATTGCGAACGATACATCTTGCTTTCTCTGTAATTTTTATACATTTGTCTTTGACATATTTATCAATAACAGAACGTTCTGATTCACTCATCCGTGTGTACAAGTTAGAAAAATATCGTCTTATGTCAATTTCATCTCCTTCTACATAACAGCCAAGTCGGACTTTTCGAACTATTTTGAGACTTGTTTGATCTAACTCTTTATCAAGTTCCTCTAAATCACTTTGAATGGTTTGTTTACTTACTTCTAATAATTCTGAGAGGTGTTCAATAGTGAGTAGTGATTCACATAGTAAATAGAATAATACGAGTCTTCTTCGTTCTTCTTGTGGAAGCTGATAATCATCGTTTCGATTCAAAATTCCGATGATTGATTTATATTCACTTTCATTGAACTGAATACGAACCCCATAATGCGGTTTTCGTTCAAGACTTATATCTTGTTCTTTTAAGAAATACTCAATTAAATCTAAATCATATCTAAGTGTTCTTGAACTTACATCAAATCGTTCTGATAGGTTTTTGACCGTTATGAAAACATCGTTTTCCAACAGAAAATGTAGTATATCCTTCTGACGTTTTGTAATTTTGATCATTTTAACCTTCGCCTATAGTCTACAACGAAAAAATCTGATCATCTAGACCAGAATTATTCAAATATTGTGGCAATCATTAGTCTATTACAACAATCAATTAAATTTTACCTTTTGCTCCCAACATTTCCGCAAGATAAGAAACCAAGAGTTGATTCAAACTCACACCTTCCTCATCCGCTTTCATCACCAAATGACGATGCATCGACTTTGGTAACCGTAAGGCAATCTTACCGTTACATTCATTATAATCAGAGGGTTGAGGAATATCCTCACCCCTTTCTTTTGCGAATCCCAAATAATATTCCAGATTAATCAAGGCATCTTCCAAAGCTTCTTTTGCAGTATTCCCTCCACCAACACAACCAAAGATATCCACAAATTCTGCAATCCATTCTGGTCCCTCTACGGTTTCGACAGTGTATAAGCGCATTGGATAGTTCATCGTGTTTCCTCCTGTGCTTTCAGCACTTGAATAATTAACTTAATATAGGCAACTTTAATGGGTTCATGTTTAGGTACACAGATATTTGGGTACTTTGAGTGGATGAAATAAGCATGGCTACCTCTAATACGATCCAAACGATATCCAAAATCATGCATCACCAGAACTAATTCATCAAAACGAATATCTTTTCGATATGGTTCTGAAAGTAATCGCTTTATTCTTTTCTCTTTAGAACTAATCTTACACCTCTATAATATCACATACGATATCAATAATGGTTATGTAATAAGTACTCTTCTTCCTAAAAAAAACTGTAACATAACGTCACAGTCTCTTTTAAAGATTATTCTCTTGGCACTGTTCGATCGATCAAATCTTCAATATCTTGACCTTCGGGTATCCGTTTATTCATAAGATGGATCACATAGGATGATCCTGAGAAAAACAGGAGTCCGATGATCAAGCTGTCTGCTCTGAATACGCCACCAAAAATGGAGACATAGATTAGTCCGCCTGAGAACAAGGCCACCATATAAGCTAACCATAAGATGATCGGCATAACACTTCCCCCTTAAACATAGTTTAGTCTCATATGCAAAATATAAAAGATGTGTGTCCG
>JBLJAX010000087.1:0-6434 GCA_047637795.1 Erysipelotrichaceae bacterium
CTCATCAATATCCTCATTATCGTCATCTTGGGTTTGATGGTCTTCTATCCTAAACTGTATCGAAAGTTCATGACGGCACTCATCAGTTTTTCTGAAAGGATCAAATTGGTCAAACAAAAAGGAAAGATTGTGGAAGCGTGGCATAAGATTTTGGATCACTTCTACGAAGCACAAAGTGTCATCACTGAAAATCGTTCGTTGTTGGGAGAAATCTTTGTTTTAAATGGATTGCGTTTGTTAATCTACTTCGCAACCCCACTGATCATCGGTCTTCTACTGAGCTTAGATATTCATTGGGACCAGGTTGTCCATTTGATCGCCTTGGCCTCATTTGTGACCATTGCGAATACCTTTGTGCCTCTCCCAGGGGCAGCAGGCGCTACGGAGAGTCTTTTCGTTTTAACATTCTCTACGGTTATTGGTAAGGCCAGTGCCGCCAGCATCATGATCCTTTGGCGCTTCTTTAGTTTTTATCAAATCCTCTTGATTGGTGGTATACTATTTTTTAAGGTCCGACATCAGTCGGATAAGGAGATCCAGGATGAAGAAAGTACTTATTATTAGTGTTTTTCTCTTAACATTGACAGGCTGTAATCTACAGGTCATCGATACGACTTGGAAATACGATTGGGCATACATCAACGTGGGTGATGAGACGATTCGTTGTGAAGTCAGCTCTTGGAAAGATTACACAGAGAGTGATATGATCCAAGTTCGTTGTGAAGATGGACGTTCGTTCTTAGGTCATAGTTCAGCCATCATCTTACAGAGTGGTGATTAGTGGTCATCAAATATCTTAAAATCAACGATCTCATCTTGGAATACACGGTTCACTTTGAAGCGCGTAGAAGCCTATCCATGCGTTTTCGTGATGAACAATTGGTTGTGAAAGCACCTTTGAATATTCCGCTTAAACTTTTAGATGATTGGATCGAATCCAAAAAGGATTGGATCCTTAGACAGTATCGTGTCCAACAGACTTTGAATCTCAATGAAGATGAGATGTGGTTTTTGAGTAAGAAAATCAAACTGGAATACCATGAAGCAGTCCGTTTCGCTTATACTTTAAGTGATGGAATCATCCATGTGTATCATCCAAAAAGGATGCTCAAGCAGAATGCCTATCTAAGGATGCGAATGGATCTGGCTGAAAAGATGATTCTTCCCATCTATCAAGCCATGGTTGACCATACGGGTCTACAACCCAAAAGTGTTTCAATCAAGTCGATGAAACGCAGTTGGGGACGTTGTGATTCTAAACAACACATTCGTCTGAATGAACGTTTGATTGAATGCGATCCACGCTTCATCGAGTATGTCTGTGTCCATGAACTGATGCATCTCAAACACATGAATCATTCGAAGCAGTTCTATGCCTCGATTGAGAAGGTATTGCCAGACTATCAAAAAAGACGTCGTTTGACGCCTTATCAATATGCTTATTTGACTTGATGATCTTTGATGATTTGGATGAGCTCCGCTTCATTGGGTTCGATCATCAGTGTCGAGTAATTACTTATGTTTACCATTCCGGGTTTCGCATCCGGAATTTTTTTGAGGTCTTTGATTTGAACCATTTGGACTTCGACTTTGGCACTGCCACGCGCTTTGGAGTAATAAGCCGCAAAGCTTGCCGCAAGCTCAATCAAATCTTTATCTTCACTATTTTGAAGTAAGACATGGGAACCATGATAAGCCGAGGCATGGAACCACAGATCCTTCTTCTGGCCAATCTTAAAGGTGATCTGTTCATTCTGAAGATTGTTTTTCCCAACATAGATCCGCGCATCCCCAAAATGAAGTTGGATGATGTTCAACTTGACTTCTTTCTTACGTTTTGGCACATGTTTCTGTTTGAGATAGCCCTCACGAACCAATTCCTCGCGGATCTCAATCGCATCATTAACACTCGCCAATTCGATTTGTTCGCTTAGACTTGTGAAATAATCGATTTCATTTTGGTTCAATTCCAATTGATGGGTGATATGGACTTGGCCTTTTTTACCTTTGTTATACTTTTGATAATAACGTTGTGCATTCTGTTTGCCATCGTACTTATCATCCAAAGGAATAAGAATGATCTCATCGGTCTCAAAGTCCTTGGTTTCAAACAACTTCATTCCTTTTGGGACTTGCATGCCATAGGCGTAGAGATAATCGCCATACGTACGCCATTTCTCACAATCCAAAGCATCATCCATTGCCTCCAAGAGTTTAGGACGTTTCTGCTTGGCTTTCTTAAGTTCACGATTGATGAACTTAAGCAGATCGCCACTGTGCTGCTTGATACGCTCTTTCTCTTCCAAAGCTTGATAGACATGGTCCAAACCATCCATCAAAGGATATTGGGTGAAATTTTGATTTAAATGACGGAGTTCGATGCAGTGATAATCACTGGCTTTCTCATCCGATACAAAACAATATTCAGAATGTTCAATTTGATCCATAATGGATTTAAACAGTTCGCCTTGTTTCAAGCGGAAATCGACTTCACGTGCTAATAAAGGTGAGAAACCGTGGAATTGATCCATTACGGATAGCGTTGGATCATATGTAGACTTGAAAGGATTTTTACGATCGCTTTGTTCAGGATAGTTATAAGCCGCACCCGGATGAATGGTGCGCTTGGTGTTTTCATAAGGTGGAATGCGCTTCAAGGCATCGATGACACGATCCTGATCATCCACAAACACCACATTGGCGTATTTGCCCATGAGTTCAATCATCAATCGATACTGATGGAGATCACCCAGTTCATTACGTTTTTGAATCTTGAACTCCACGACACGATCCAAACCAATTTGTTGGATGCTTAAGATCAAACCATCTTCCAAATGTTTCCTAAGAAGCATGACAAAATTACTGGGCTCTTGCGGATAGACAAAGTTCTGATTTGAGAATTGTAGACGATTGTGTACGGAATGCGCAGATAATAGGAGTTGCATTTTAGCGTCATGATTGCGTACAATAAAAACCAACTCATTTTCAGAGACATGATAGATTCTTTGAATCTTTAAGGGTGTCTGAATGCTGAGTTTATGAATGATGCGATTTAAGAAGAGTCCGTCTAGTGCCATAAGTTCCTCGTGTTGTCCATTATACCATGGACAAATGTGATTTTGGATTGACACCTCGGACTTGCTTGCGTATGATATTCGATAAAGAGGGTACAAGATGAAAAAAGGATTGTTGATTATATTAAGCGGACCCAGTGGTGTGGGTAAAGGTACCGTCCGAAGTTTATTTGTGAATGACCCTGCGTTGAACATTGCGTTCTCGATTTCGATGACGACTCGTAAGCAACGTAATGGAGAAGTGGATGGGGTGGATTATCACTTTGTCACACAGGAACGTTTCAAGGAAGCCATTGAAAAAGATGAGCTTTTGGAATATGCCGAGTTTGTTGGGAACTTCTATGGAACACCGATGGATAAGGTTGAAGAATTACGCCTACAAGGCAAAAACGTACTCTTGGAGATTGAAGTCCAAGGGGCAATTCAAGTCAAAGCTAAAGTTCCGGATGCCTTGACGATCTTCATCGTTCCACCGAGTATGGAAGAGTTGGCAAAACGGATTACGGGACGTAAGAGTGAAGCACCTGAAGTGGTCGCGAAGCGTTTGGAAAAAGCAAGCAAAGAGATGGAATTGGTTGGCCAATATAAGTTTGTCGTATGCAATGACGATCCTAAATTAGCCGCTGAAATCATCGCACTGATTATAAAAAGACATATGGAAATGGCCTAGCCTTCCATATTTTTTTATGTGTTATAATTGTCTCATGACACAACGTATCGATGTTTATATCGAACATAAACACTATCAAATCAATCAAAAATACAGTTATTTAAGCGATGAACTCGTTCGTATTGGCATGCGTGTCAATGTCAATTTCAATAATCAAAAGTGTGTGGCTTTTGTGGTCGATACACATGCGTATGATCCTAAAGAAGCGTTCCCTTATGAACTCAAATGGATTGAGGATCGCATTGATGATGAACCGATTCTAAATCAAGAGTTATTGGATCTCGGTGTCTGGATGTCTGAAATGACCTGCACACCTTTGATCAGTTGTTTTCAAGTCATGGTTCCCAAAGCTCTACGCATGTCCAAGACCAGCATCAAGCCGCAAATGGAGAAATGGCTTCATTTAGAGATGATTCCTGATAAGATTACAGTCAAACAAGCCCCCATCCTTGAAGCTTTACATAAGCAAGATTTACCTGCCTCACAACTGAAGGAATACAGTGGTATTTTGACTGGCTTGATTAAGAAAGGCATCATACGTGCTTATCTTCAAGAGAAGAACTATTTGGTTAAAGATTACCAAGCGCATGAAAGACCCTATGCATTAAGTCCAGCACAAATTGAAGTGCTTGAGCAAATCAAGTCATCGTCACAAAGTGTCGTATGTCTATTTGGCAAGACAGGATCTGGTAAAACCGAACTCTACCTCACCTTGGCCGAAGAAGCCATGCGTGATAATTTACAAAGCTTGATCATGGTTCCTGAAATCGCCTTGACTCAACAAATGGTCGATCGGGTAACGGAACGCTTTGGGACGGATGTGGTGGTATACCATTCGCATTTAAGTGACCATGAACGTTATCTTCAATACAAACGGATTCAAAACAATGAAGCTAAATTGGTGGTCGGCACACGTTCTGCCATCTTTTTACCGTTCAACAAACTCTCCATGATCGTCTTGGATGAAGAACACGACAGTTCCTATAAACAAGATAATATGCCTTTTTATCATACCCGCGACATCGCCATCAAACGAGCTGAGCATTTCAATGCGAAAGTCATATTAGGCAGTGCTTCACCCAGCTTTGAGACCTTTGCACGTGCGCAAAAAGGGGTTTATGCCCTTGTGGAACTTGAGGATCGTGTCAAAGGGAAATTGCCTCATATTCAATTGGTAAACAATCCAGTCTCATCGAAACAACGCCTAGCCAAAGAGACCAAGGCTTTGATTCAAGACGTCATCGATCAAGGTAAGAAAGTCGTCATCCTTTTGAATCGCAGAGGGTATGCGCCAGTTTTACAGTGTACCGAGTGCCAAAAGACCGTGGATTGTGAGGCTTGCGATCGTCCATTGGTTTATCATAAAAATGATACAAGCATGAAATGTCATCTCTGTGGATACAGCGAAGCGATGCCGAGACAATGTCCACATTGTGGAAGTGCGAATCTTAGGATGATGGGTTTGGGAACACAACGTGTTGAGGAAGAACTTCAAGAAGCGTTTCCCAATGCCCGTATCCTACGTATGGACCGTGACGCGACCCAAGTCAAGCATGGTCACCAAAAGATCTTAGACCAATTCAATAAACATGAAGTGGACATTCTTTTAGGAACACAAATGATTGCCAAGGGCTTGGATAATCCTTTGGTCGGCGCATCCATCATCTTGAATGTGGATGTGGCCTTGATGAAGACGGATTATCGCAGTGTTGAAGATGCCTTTGCCTTGATGCTTCAAACCGCAGGCCGCAGTGGTCGTGGTGATGGGGAAGCTCAAGTCATCATTCAAACGGATCTTCAAAAGCATATGGTTTATCCAGCCTTGCTTAATCATGATTTCAAACGTTTCTATGTGCAAGAGATGAAATATCGTAAAATCGCGCAGAATCCTCCCTATACCTATCTCATTAATCTGAGTTTATATGGCAAAGATGAACAAAAACTCTATGCGAATGCCTTGCATATCATGCAAGCTTTGCAGGATGAACAAATTAAAGTATTGGGCCCCAGTGATTTGGGAAAACGCATCCATGTCTACTATCAACGTATTCTAATTAAAGGTAAAGACCTCAATTTCATGCGTAAGCATTTAATGGATGTCCTAAATCGAGAAGTCAAATATCATAAGTGGGACTGCCAAATCGATGTCAATCCCTTGAAAGGACTGGAATGAAAGCACGACGTTTAGCCTATGCCATCTTGAATGATGTGATCAATGAGAAACAATACGCCAATCTGGCACTTAAACAACGACTCCAAGAGGTGGATCTCATTGATCAACCCTTGGTCACCTCGATTGTCTATACAACGCTTCAACACCAGCGTTTCTTACGTCATCTATGGCGTAAACATACGGTAAGTAAACCCGATCGCAGAGTTGCGGTTCTTTTGGACAGTGCCTGTGCGCAATTGGTGAAGATGGATCGTGTACCCGATTATGCAGTATTGAACGAGAGTGTTGAATTGTGTAAAGAAATTGAAAAACACAGTGTGAAGATGGTCAATGCGGTCTTGCATAAGGTCATTCAAAATCCATTCGAAGTAGATCCAAGTTTAGATCCGCTTGAAATCTATGCGATCGAAAAATCGTTGCCGACCTTTGTGATCAAGTTATGGATCAACCATTATGGTGAAGAGCAGATGCGCAAGATAGCAGAAGCCTTGATGGAGCCGGCACGATTGTGTGGACG
>JBLJAX010000088.1:0-4205 GCA_047637795.1 Erysipelotrichaceae bacterium
TATAGGTACTAAGACCATGTTCACGACCTAAAATTAGGTTGTTGGATGTGTTATCCACAAGATTGATGAGTTTCATATTCTTTTCCTCTGATTTCATTATAGAACGGATTTAATAATAGGGTGCGTTTATTTAGATTTATCAGTGTTATAAAAATGATTTGGTTTATAATTAATTTAACGAGGAATTTCTATGAAAACAGTCCAACGATTAAAAGAAACGTTTACATCGGGACGATTGGAAATGTTCGATACGTCCAGTAAGTATGTCATTTTAAGTGATTGCCATCGGGGAAATGGCAATCAATCGGATGAGTTCACCAAGAATAAGAATATCTTCCAACATGCCTTAAGCCATTATTACAAAGAAGGCTATACCTTGATTGAGGCTGGAGATGGGGATGAGCTTTGGGAACATCCACGGATCAAAGATATCAAGAATACGCACTTTGAGACCTTTGAAGTGATTAAGAAGTTTCATAATGATGGTCGTTTTATTCTCTTGTATGGCAATCATAATGTGTATCTCAAGGATAAAGCCTATGTGGAAGCGAATCTTTATCGGCATTTGAATGAACATACTCAAGAATGAGTTCCGTTCTTGCCCGATATTGAACCAATAGAAGGCTTGGTACTCAAACATAAGACAACAGGTCAAAACATCTTTGTGGTTCATGGTCACCAAGGCGATTTTCCCAATGACCAAGGTTGGTATTTCAGTATGTTGTCATTGAAATACTTCTGGCGTCATCTTCATGCCTTGGGTTTTCAAAATCCAGCCAGTCCTGTTAAGAACGCCTATAAACGCCATAAGATTGAGAAGAATTATGCCAATTGGATTGAGAAATATCGCACCATGCTTATTTGTGGGCATACCCATCGTTTGAAATATCCACACAATGGGGATCTACCGTACTTCAATACAGGTTGTTGCATCTACCCAACCAGCATGACGGCGATTGAAATCGAGAATGATCTCATCACGATGGTGCGATGGAAGATACAAGCAGATGACCAAGGCTTGCTTAAGGTTACACGAAACATCATACATGGGCCTGACCCAGTTGCGAAGTTTGACATGCGATGAAAGGAAGCGACATGCGAAAGATTATCATTGATACGGATACAGGAAGTGATGATGCCATTGCTTTATTGATGGCATTATCGGATAAGAAGACAGAGGTATTGGCTTTGACAACGGTTTTTGGGAATGTGAACTTATCACAAGCGACCCGGAACGCACTCATCAGTTGTGAAGTTGCGGGTGTGAAGATCCCTGTTTATCCTGGTATGGACAGACCTTTGGTTCGTGAGCGGATCGAAGCGACGCATGTGCATGGCAGCGATGGGTTAGGGGATGCGGGTATCTTGGATCCTAAACTGAAGGCGGAAACCAAACACGCTGTTGCGGCATTGATCGACATCATCAGCGAACACGATGACATTGAACTCATCACCTTGGGTCCCTTGACCAATGTGGCTTTGGCCATGCGTAAAGCACCTGAGGTGTTTAAACGCTTGAAGAAGATCATCTGCATGGGAGGCGCACAATTGGGCTATGCGGCGGAAACGGAAGTTGCGGAGTTCAACATCCTGGCGGATCCTGAAGCGGCTAAGATCGTCTTTGAATTCGGTGTGCCGCTGATCATGGTTCCATTGGAAGTTTGTTTGAATGGGGATGGAAGACTAGGAGCTGAAACGATTCTTGATGAGGCGGATTTGGATGCGATCAAAGCAGTCGCTACGCCAAAAGCAAAATTCTTAATTAAGATTTCATCGGCATTGTTGAAATTCCATGAAATCTATTTTGGGGATGTGGGCTTGGAACTCCCTGATCCCTGTGCTGTGGCCGTTGCGCTGAGACCGGAGTTGGTATTGAATGCCTATACTGCGAATGTGACGATCGATACCTCAGGTTCTTTATCGTATGGACAAACCGTTGTGAATACCAAAGGTGGTACGGTTCTTGAAGACCAAATTTATCATGCCAATGTATCCATTGTGTCTGCCATTGATGGCAAGGGCTTTAAAGCGATGATCCAGGAGGCACTGCAATGAGCAAACGTAAATACATCATTGATACGGATACGGCATCGGATGATGCGGTAGCCTTGGTCATGGCCTTGCGCTCAGACTTGGATATCCTAGCCATCACTTGTACCGCAGGCAATCTATCTTTGGCCAAGACAACACGCAATGCACGTTTATCGTGTACGTTTGCGGATACCTATACACCGCCCATCTATGCGGGATCGGATCGACCTTTGGTAAAGACCTTGGTCGTTGGCGAGAATGTGCATGGCAGCGATGGCTTAGGGGATATGTTTTATCCTGAACCCGAGATCCAACTTGAAAAAGGGCATGCGGTGGATGCGATCCTTGAAATCGCACGGTCCCATGATGACGTGGGTTTAATCAGCTTAGGTCCTTTGACCAATGTGGCAATGGCGATTCTCTTGGATCCCGTTTCCATGCGTAAGATCACCCATATCATTGCCATGGGTGGCCAATATCGAATGACCAATGGCTGTACGGCCAATGCGGAATTCAATATCTGGGTGGATGGGGAAGCCGCTAAAATCGTGCTTGAAAGTGGCATTCCCATCACGATGGTTCCTTTGGATGTGTGCTATGGGGAAGCGGAGATCACCGCTGAAGATCGTGCTTATCTTAAGGGCCTAAAGACGGCACGGGGTGATTTCTTTGTGGATTGTAATCGCCATCTCTTGGCCTACAACCAACGCAGCTACAATAAGGACATCATCTCAATGCCCGATCCAACGGCCATGGCGGTCGCGATCGATCCCAGCATCGTAACAGGCTCAGTTGATGTGTATACACGGATTGAACTGAGAAGTCCTTTAAGTTATGGTCAGTTGATTTACGATTTCTACGACCGACTTAAAAAGCCTGCGAATGTTCGTTTGATTACGAGGATCGATGCGCAGAAGTTTAAGCAACTTGTTTTTAAGTGTGCGGAGTAATAAAGATGATTGTGCCTTTCATGAATTTTCACGGTCAATGTGAAGCGGCTGTTTTGTATTATCAAGCCATTTTTAAGTTTGAAGATCCGTTCTTTTTAAAATTCAATCAGGTTCGAAACTTAGCGTTTACGATTCCTGAGGATTACGGCAACAAGGTCATGTTTACGGAGTTCATGATTGCGGACCAGAAGATCTTTGCCTGTGATGTGTATCCAGGGAAGCCAAGTCATGCGGGTCAAAGTATTTCCTTGAATGTCATTCATTCATCCTTGGAAGACATCCAAACTTGGTTTGATGCATTATCAAAAGAAGGTGTCGTCGGTATGCCGATACAAGCAACCCCATGGGCACCGCAATACGGTTCATGCACGGATAAATATGGCATCGTTTGGCAGTTTAGTTGGGACAATAAAAAAGGCCCTATGGCCTAGTAGAGATGTGAGAAGAGAATTCTAAAACCCATGAGGATCAGTAAGAGTCCTCCAATCAGTTCTGCCTTATGGTCCATCCATAGGGCACTTTTTTTACCAATCAAGACACCGATCGTCGATAAGCTGAAAGTGATGATGGCAATGACACTGGAAGTGAACAGGATGTTTCCAGCGATGACGGATAAGGATATTCCAATAGCTAAGGCATCGATGCTGGTGGCAATACCCGAAGATAAGAGTGATCGAAGGGTGAGATGGGGATCGACTTCACAGACAATGGCTTCATTCTTAAGCGCATCGAGCATCATTTTTGAACCAATGCCCAATAATAGGATGAATGCGATCCAATGATCCACATTCGCAATCAAATCCATGAATTGTTTACCCAGATGGTACCCACTCCAGGTCATGAAACCTTGGAAGAAGCCGAAGGTCAAACCGATGATCAAGGCGGATCGGGCTTGGTGGTCTTTTAGACATAAACCCTTGATGAGGGCAACTGCGAAGGCATCCATGGAGACGCCAAAGCCGATGATGAGGATGCTGGTGATATCCATGAAGACTCCTTTTATCAAATGCAATCATTTTATGATTGTTTAAAAACGATGTCAAGCCAATCTTCTGACTAGAAGTGTGAGGGAAATCATTCTATAATGAACTTAAGTGTGGAGGTCATATGGATCATTTAAAACAATTATTGATTGGTAAGGGCGAATCAGAACTCTTTTTACGTCTCAAAATGGCAAATCGACATGGTTTGATCGCAGGGGCGACAGGGACAGGGAAAACGATC
>JBLJAX010000089.1:0-5309 GCA_047637795.1 Erysipelotrichaceae bacterium
CGATAGATAACCGGTTTCTTAGTACGCCAATCATGAGGGTATGGATGCACGATGCTTTCAATTGCCAACAAGGCATTGACTTCGCTCAACTTCGTGATGACCGTTTTGTTCGCATCTTCCACAAACTGACCGACAAGGAAATCACCCGCTTCGGCAGTCATACAACCTTTATCATCCACTGGACAGAACGCATCCAAATGATATAAACGTCCCACATTAAAGTCTTCAACCCCATGGCCAGGCGCCGTATGCACACAACCTGTCCCATCTTCATCCGTAACATGATCCCCTAAGATGACCAGTGATGTTCGATCATAGAAAGGGTGTTTAGTTGTGATGTATTCACATTCAGAACCTTTGAATTCAGCCAATACTTCTGAATCAACAAGCTTGAACTTTTCGAGTAACGTTGTCATGAGGGCTTTCGCAAAAATCAGATTGCCTTTCTCGGTCTTGACTTTGACATAGGTCAAAGCTGGATTCAAACAGATCGCAAGATTAGCGGGTAGTGTCCAAGGCGTCGTGGTCCAAATAACGAACTGATCACCCGTCTCAACAAGCCCTTTCCCTTCCACGACGGCAAAAGGCACATACAAGGTCGTATCTTTTTTATCATGGTATTCAATTTCAGCCTCAGCCAAAGCACTTTCACTGGAAGGACTCCAATAAACAGGTTTCAAACCTTTATAGATCAAACCATCCAAAGCCATTTTCGCAAAGACTTCGATCTGATTCGCTTCAAACTCTTTTTGAAGCGTCGCATAGTAATGATCATAATCCCCAATCGTACCCAAAGCCTTCATATCGGCCATTTGTGTTTGGATTTGCTTCTTGGCATAGTCATCACAAAGCGCACGGAATTGAGCCGTCGTCATGGTCTTACGATTGTGTCCCAATTTAGAGATTGCCGTCTCAATGGGCAAACCATGGGTATCCCAACCTGGGATGAATGTACTTTGATAGCCCAACATGTGATGGCTGCGAACCACCATATCTTTGAGAATCTTGTTTAAGGCATGTCCGATGTGGATATTGCCATTCGCATACGGAGGACCATCATGCAAGACATAAGGTTTCTTATCCGCATGTTTCGCTTTCATTGTTTCATACAGATTTTGCTCAGCCCAACGTGCTTGAAAACGTGGTTCTTTCTGCGTTAGATTGCCCCGCATTTCAAAATCCGTCTTAGGCATCAGTAGTGTGTTTTTATATTCCATCTTTCCCTCCATTAAAAAAGCATCCTCTAAGGACGCTTAACGTGGTACCACCTTAGTTCATCTTGCGATGCACTCAACACAATAACGGTGTGCGCCGTCATTCCTTTTGATCGGAATACAACTTCCAAGTGATGTCCTCATTCAATCCAGGTTTCCTTGCACCTTCCGGAAACTCTCTACAACTGGTTATTAAACAGGCTCGTCTTGTTCTTTGTCTTTAATTTGACTTAATTTTACTGCAGGTATGCGCGGAACTTCAAAGGCTTCAATCGATTCACTCAAACGCTGGATCTTATCCAACATCTCCGCTTTGACACCTTGCGCCTCACGACTGATGCGTGCGATCTCTATCAAGATCATCCGTGCCGTAGACAAGGCTTCCTGCACGATCGAATCCGCATTCTTCTGTGCCGATTGTATCACCGTATTCGCTTCTTTCAAAGCTAAACGCGCGATATCATCCGCTGCTTTCTCGCGAACGCTGAGTTCGGAAAGCAAACTATGGTAACGTTCTTTGATCTGGTCCACTTGTTCCTGAGCGTACTCAGTTTGTTTGATGTAACTTTGCAATTGACTTTCTTTGGACTCCAAATCAAAAGTCAAACGCTCGAGGGCATCATCCACCGCAAATCGGTCATAGCCTTTTTTCATGATCCGAAATCTCGGTTTCTTAGCCTCCATTGTACCCTTCCCCTATCAAAGATGTTCTTATTATGTCATATTCAACTTTTTGAATCAAGCAACTAATTGTCTTCTTCACCTTCGATTGAAATCTTGCCATGAACACCCACACTCTTAGGCGCACACAAGATGACATTATGCCCGATCTTTTGAATCGAACCATCCAAAGCAAAGACTACGCCCGTCAAGAAATCAATCGTACGTTGCGCATATTCACGATTCAAACGATGTAGATTGACGACCGCAGCACGACGGTCTTTGAGATGACGCGCAACTTCTTCAGCTTCATCAAAGGTACGTGGTTCAAACAGAACCATCTTGGTATCCATACTGACTTTCGAGAATTGTTTATTCGAAGGTTCTTCATAATCGCTCAAACGAGCGGCTTCGTGTTCATCCAATTCAAGTTCTTCTTCGACAGGATTAAAAAAGTTTTTTACTTTATCAAGCATTCCCATATCATTTCCTCCAACACATTCTTAGTATAGCACTTCTGCCATAAAAAAAGGATGGTTTCCCATCCCTGATCTTATTTTGCAGGACTTGTCTCCAGTAAACCATAACCACCATCCAGCCGTTTATAGACAACCGCCATCCGGTGTTCTTCCTCATCCGTATAGATGAAGAACGAGTGACCCAACATTTCCATGCGCATGATCGCATCATCTAAGCTCATCACTTCAGCACTGATTGTTTTCGTCTTCACGACCCCAACCGGTTTCACTTCTTCAGTCTTATCGATTTGTTCAATGAACGCCTTCGATAATTTCTCACGATGCTTACGCGAGAGACGCGTTTTTTGTCGACGAATCTGATCTTCAAGCTTGTCAATCGCAAGATCGATTGCCGCATAATAATCTTCGTGTGACACCTCTGCTCTTAAGATGGCAATTTTACTTAGAATCGTCACCTCAACCTTCATGCTGTTTGGATACACCTTTACGGAGACATTCGCGGGTGTTTCCTCATCGATCAAGAAGTACTTCTCGAGAAACGAGAGCTTCTTCTGAGTGGTTTGAAGCATTGCTTCGGTAATCGTCACATTCTTTCCATGGATATGAAGTTTCATAATCACTTCCTCCTTACTCTTATTATACGAGCTTTTTAGTAAAGAAAGAGTCTTTTTGCTCAACGTCTTTTATGGTAGAATATGGGTAACCGTGCTTACGCCTTTAAATGTTTCAATAAAAATGACTCGACGTTGCCCCAGGCAACTTTTTTAATCTCATCTTCACTAAAGCCTACATCTTTCAATGCTAGGATGAAATTCTGAGCTTGAGACGCATCCTGAAGATCGGACGCCATTGAAGCTCTTCCAAAGTTTCCTTCAAGAAAATCCATATAATCAAAACCAATGGCCAAATGATCGATGCCACCCAAAGCTTTGATGTGTGCCGCATGCAAAGCCAATTGATTTGCATTTTGAATGGATTCATCTTTACTGACAAACCAACGTGCCGCAACCAAACCAATCAAGCCTTCATTTTGGATCAAAGCCTTGATTTGCTGGTCCGTTAAATTGCGATCCACATTGCTGAGCTGACGCGCATTGCTATGCGTCGCGATAACAGGTTTCGAGCTTGTTTCCAAGACATCCCAGAAACTTTTCTCATTGGTATGGGACACATCAATGATCATATTCAGTTTATTCATGTGTAGAATGGCGCGTTTACCCAAATCCGTTAAGCCACGCAAAGGATTCCCTTTGACACCGGTTGCCAGTGCGTTCTCATCGTTCCAACACAACGAGCCGATCCGCGCACCTTGTTCATACAGCCAATCCAAATGGGCTTCGGGTTCATCTTCAATGAAACACATGCCTTCAATCGTAATCATCGCATTCAAGCGATCTTTAACTAAAGCTTGTCCTTTATAAAAGTGGAGTCGATCCTGGTTCTGCTCAAGTTCTTCTTTCAAAGCACTGACCATTGCTTGCGCCGTTTGCCAATTCTCATGTCCCTCAAAGAAACAAGCCATGCCCACACCTAAAACATTGCCTTGTGCAAGTTTATCTAAATGGTGGGTCTTTAGAATATCCTTTTCACCTTTTGACTTCTTACTTAAGACATCCATCCCGATGTCCGCATGGAGATCAAAGATTTCCATATTCATACACCGATGCATAAAACCGCATCGCTCCTGCATCTTTCATACCAGTGTCATAACTTCGATCACGAATCAAATCATCCAAAGTCGTTTGCTTATCGTCGTGTAGAATATCATTCAAACGATACAAGACCGCTTGTCCCAAAATAATCGCTTCATGGTATAAATCAAGAAAGCTCTTATCCGACACATCCCCAGAAACAGGATGCATCCAAGGCTTGTGTTTAAGATTCAAGATGTCATGTTTGGTATCCACATCGCCAATAACCCTATGACTCGAGTATTTCCAATTCAATTTCAGTGTTTTTTCAATGCCTTGAATCACAGGGAACTTCAATGTATAAGGATCAAACAACCATTTGGCTAAGGTATACATGCTTTCCATGGACTCTGCATAGATATCTGTTGAAACATCTTCTTGGTGTGTTCTTGAAACAATCTCACGATAAAATGACGCAAGTCGCTCACGATCCTCTGCCTTCGATTGGACACAATCATAGGTTCGTGTCGCATCCAGACGATAACCCTTGATCTGTTGAACCATGATCGTATCGATCATCGATTCAAAACGATAATGCCAGTACTTGGTCTTTCCACCAATCTCACCGCTACGGTTGAATACGAAAGGATGCGCTTTCACATCCAATGACCAATGCATCAAATGTCCTGCTAGATACGCAATCAGGATTTCATTATCTTCACTGCTTTTGATGATATTGATGGCATTTTGATAAAACGCATTGATGTTCTTTGAATGGACCTTATTGCCCAAATCATAGATGGGTTTCCCCAACGCTGCATCTTGCATCGGTAAAGCCTTATAGTAAAACAGAAAATCAGGCCCACTGGTCGCCATTGAAAAGACCTGTGGGTACTTCAAGATGATTTCCTTAAGTTTGATGGCTTCTAAATCTTGTAAGACATCATTCGCCATTAAGGCATGGGTCAAAATATTCGGCATAAAACCTCCTTATCCCAGCGTCTTCAACCATTGATAGACTTTAACCATTGCCAAGGTATCCATACGACAATAACTCAACAAGGCTTCACGTGCTTCATCCTGCTCTTCATCATCACTTAGATTGCGATAATGATAGACCGCATCCAAACCATGGCTGATGGCCAGTTTCTCATAAGACAATTCAGGATTGACGGCTTCGATGATCCGTTTCAATGAATAAGCGCCTTTCATTTTGGCATCATAGACGATGCCATCGATGAAGATGAGTGCTAGATCTACGAATCGATCGATCACAGCCTGCAAAGCACTTTGATACTGAGGGAACTGATCAGCAAGTTGGCGTA
>JBLJAX010000090.1:0-4742 GCA_047637795.1 Erysipelotrichaceae bacterium
AATAGACATGTCCTTTAAATAGGACACGAAAAAAGTCAGTTTCCTGACTTGTCTTCACGTTCTGTGAATTCCACATCGATCACATCGCCATTGCTACGTGGTGTTGGATTGATGGGTTCTTGATAGGTATAATTCCCGGGTCTGCTTCTTGGGGCAACGAAACGCATGCTCCTGAAGAAGTAAAACATCAAACCAATGTAGACGACATAACGAAACATAGGGTTGATGCCAATCAAGGCATTAAAGATCATATTGATTAAAATAAAGAGTAGTAAGTAACGGATAATTTTGAACATTGATCTCCTTTCTAGGATTTACGTGCAAACTCTATTTTGCAATGTGGGCAGGTGACTTCGATCTTACCACGTCCACGAGGGACACGGAGTGTACGATGACAACGCGGACATTGCATGTGTTTGTATTGTTTTTCTTTTATGTTCAGTTTGATGACTTTGAACCAAGAACGAATCGGTCGGGTGAGGTTCATGAACGCTAAGTTTTCTTTTTGACGCTTGTAGATCTTACGTGAGAACGCTCGATAGAAGATCAAGATGATCACGGCGTACTCGATAAGATTGAAGAGGATGTTGGGTTCAAAGAAGAGACTGAAACTCAAGGTCATGAGGATGTATAAAACAAGTAAGGCATAATTCAGTTGATCATAGCCATTTCGTCCTTGCATGAAACGGTAGATTGAATACTGTAAGTTACGTAAGAAATTTTTCATGGTACGAGATTCATCATAGAGATAAAACGTTAAGAATGCAAGTTTTGATAAATGAAATATTTTACACAAAATTGTGGTAAATCGTGTGTTGTGTCAAATTGATTGACAAGATACAATAGAATCATCAAAGAAGTTTCAGGTCACGAAGTGTGAAAAGGGAAGCAGGTGAAAAGCCTGCACGGTCCTCGCCGCCGTATGAGGGAGTCGGTTTCAAATGCCACTACATCTGTTTGCGAACAGTGTGGGAAGGTGAAACACGATGATGAATTTGAGTCGGAAGACCTGCCTGAAATGAAAATGTGTTGGCGACCTACGAAGGATGGGGAGCGACTTTTTAGTTTGCACATTTTAGTGTTCTTTGGCTGAAAGGACAGAGTGTAATGATTTTACAAGTTGTGAAAAGGGATGGAAGACGTGTGGATTATGATATTCAGCGCATTGAGGATGCACTTTTTAAAGCTCAGGCGCAAACCCAACAGAGAGGTTTAAAGGCTGATTTTGATGTATCACAGATGGCTTCATGGGTTGAGGAACATTTATCAAAGGATATGCCTGAACTGGAAATTGAGATCATTCAAGATACGGTTGAGAAGACACTGCGTGAAAAGCATCAAGATGATTGTGCAAAGGTGTATGCCATGTATCGTAACGAACGTTCTAAGCAACGAGAGATACGTGGTTCATTGATGAAGGCTTTGGAACAATTAACGTTTCAAGATGAAGGTTCAGTTAAGCGTGAGAATGCGAATATTGATGGGAATACCGCAATGGGAATGATGCTTCAGTATGGTAGTCAAGCTTCTAAGCGCTTTGCGGCGCATTTCTTGTTGAGACCGGAACATGCGGAGCTTCATGATAGTGGGGCAATCCATATACATGATTTGGATTTCTATGCGATGGGAACGTTGACCTGTTGTCAGATTGATCTTGTAAAGTTGTTCGAGAATGGTTTTTCCACAGGACAAGGGTCGCTTAGAGAACCTCAGGATATTCAGAGCTATGCGGCATTGGCTGCGATTGCGATTCAAAGTAATCAGAATGACCAACATGGTGGACAAAGCATTCCGGCATTTGATGTGGCGATGGCTTTGGGTGTACGAAAAACATTTCGAACGATCGTTCGTGAAATGGGAGAACTTCTTGAGCATCTGTCTGATGCTGAAAGAGACATACTTAATCAGATTGAGCTTGAAGATAAAGATTCGATGTTGGATCCAAAACTAAGTCGTTTAATCAATAAGGCTTTGCTGAAAACAGAGCGAAGAACGTACCAAGCCATGGAAGCCTTGATTCATAATCTTAATACCATGCATTCAAGAGCTGGAGCCCAAGTTCCATTTTCGAGTTTGAATTTTGGAACAGATGCAAGTGTTGCTGGACGCATGGTGAGTGAACAATTGCTTAAGGCTCAGGAAGCAGGCTTGGGAAATGGGGAGACCCCAATCTTTCCAATCTTGATCTTCAAGGTAAAGGAAGGCATTAATTTCAATCCAGGGGATGTGAATTATGATTTATTCCGCTTAGCTTTGCGTGTTAGTGCGAAGCGTTTGTTTCCAAATTTCAGTTTCTTGGATGCGTCATTTAATCAAGTGTACTATCAGGCGGGTAAAGTTGAGACGGAAGTCACGTACATGGGGTGTCGAACACGTGTCTTAGGAAATCGTTGTGGTGAAGCACAGGTCAATGGTCGGGGAAATCTGTCCTTTACGACCATCAACCTCGTGCGTTTGGGCATTGAACATAAAGGGGATTGGACTGCGTTTGATGAAATGCTAGATCTCCGTTTGAATCAAGTTTTGGATCAACTTCTCACACGTAAAGCTTATCAAGCGAAGAAACAAGTCAAAAACTTTCCGTTTTTGATGGGCCAAGGGATATGGCGATCATCGGATGGTTTGAAAAGAGAAGATTATATCGAATCCGTATTGAATGAAGGAACCTTGAGTATTGGGTTCATCGGTTTGGCAGAGTGTTTGGTGGCCATGATGGGACAGCACCATGGAGCGTGTAAGGATGCACAGCGCCAAGGGTTACGGATCGTCCAAAAGATGTATGACTTCTGTGAAGTTAAATCAACTGAATTGAACTTAAACATCACTTTGTTGGCGACACCAGCTGAAGGTTTGGCAGGACGTTTTACCCAATTGGATCGTAAGCGTTATGGTGTTCTTCCAGGTGTGACAGATTTGGAATACTATACCAACAGTTTTCATGTGCCGGTTCATTATAAGTGCTCAATAGTGGATAAACTGAATATTGAAGGCCCATACCATGCGATTACTCCGGCTGGACACATCAGTTATGTGGAAATTGATGGGGATCCTGCACAAAACATCGATGCGATGGAGGATATTGTTCGGCTCATGCGCAGTACGAATATAGGTTATGGTTCAATCAATCATCCTTTGGACCATGATCCTGTATGCGGTTATCGAGGTGTGATTGATGGCGATCGTTGTCCTCAATGTGGTAGAGAAGAAGATGCGGTGGGGTTCCAACGCATTCGACGCATCACAGGATACTTGGTCGGTAGCCTGGAGCGTTTCAATCCTGCGAAACGTGCAGAGGTGGAGGCACGTGTCAAACACGGTACGACTCGCTGATCGGACTGCATTCAGTTCGGTGGATGGGGCAGGCTTGAGGACAGTCATTTGGTTTCAAGGCTGTGTTCATCGCTGCAAAGGTTGTCATAATCCCAGCACTCATGATCTTCATGGGGGTGAACAATTTGAGATTTCTGCTGTACTGAATTGGATACGATCTTTGCATTGGAAGAAAGTTACATTTTCTGGTGGTGACCCTTTTTTACAAGCAGAGGCTCTGTATGCATTGGTTTCAGCTTTAAAGCAGGAAGGATATGATATATGGGTTTATACAGGTTATACCTTGGACCAAATCAAAAAGGATTCAAACATGGTGAAGTGTTTGAATCATATTGATGTCTTAGTGGATGGGCTGTATATCTCAGAGCTTAAGACCCCTAATCTAAAATTCAGAGGTTCATCGAACCAGAAGATCCATTATTTAACAAAAATGCCATAGACTGGCATTTTTACTTTAGAATTTACGTGTCAGTCCAACCAGTCTTTCGACCATATCTGGATCACGATGAGAGAAGAAGAGGGAAACGCCATTATCCAATTGCTTGATGACATCCATATCTTCGGTAGTAAGTTCGAAGTCAAAGACATTCTTGTTTTCGATCATACGTGACTTTGTGACGGTCTTTGGTAGAACCGATACACCCAATTGAATCAAGAAACGAAGTGCGACTTGAGCATTGGATTTACCATACTTATCACCGACGGCTTTTAACACAGGATTCATGAAGAGTTCATTCTTGCCTTCCGCAAAAGGTGCCCAGGCTTGAGGTTGTACACCAAATTTTGCCATGACTTCCAAAGCCTTGGGTTGTTGGTGGAAAGGGTGAAGTTCAATTTGGTTGACTGCGGGAACGACTTCGTTGTGTTTCACAAAGTCGACTAAACGATCGGGATAGAAGTTGGATATACCAATGGCTTTGATCAATCCTTCTTTGTAGAGTTCAGTCATGGCTTTATAACTGCCATAGACATCGCCAAAAGGTTGGTGGATCAAGACCATATCAATGTAGTCCAAACCGAGGCGTTCAAGTGATCCTAATAATGAAGCTTTTGCTTTTTCATAGCCTGCTTCAGAAATCCACAACTTTGTAGTTAGAAAGATTTCTTCACGTGGTACACCACTCTTGCGAATCGCACTTCCGACAGCGGATTCATTGCCATAAGATTGAGCGGTATCGAGTAAGCGATAGCCAACTTCCAAGGCATCTAAGACACAGCGTTCGCATTCCTCTAGGTCTGCGATTTGGAAGACGCCATAGCCGAGTATCGGCATTTTTACTCCATTATTAAGTGTTAGGTATTGCATATTTGTTCTCCTTTTAGTTAAATTCAAAACGACGTGGTAAGCTAAACCATAATTGATCCAACCAAGCAAGTTGCTCAACTGTCAGATCAGGCGCATTCACGGCCGC
>JBLJAX010000091.1:0-2169 GCA_047637795.1 Erysipelotrichaceae bacterium
TCGCTTCTAATTTACATACGCTCTTTGAATGAACTTCTCAAGCATTGCTTTGGATTGGAATCCAACAACCTGACCAATGACCGAACCATCTTTGAACAATAACAAAGTTGGAATCGACATGACATTATAGCGTTGCGCCAATTCTTGTTCGACATCCACATCGACGGTAATGATTTTAACTTTATCCGCCATTTCTTTCGACAACTGTTCCAAGACCGGTGCGATCATCTTACAAGGTCCACACCATTCGGCTGAAAAATCAACTAAGACAACACCTTTTTTTGTAGTGGCATCAAATTCTAATGCAGTAACTGTTTTCATAATTTTCTCCTATCATCATCTTGAGTATATCAAGATTCAAATCAAATTAGTGGTCAAATGCTCAGCTTTTCAATGCGTAGGTTCGAATCGCATGGGCTACCCCATGTTCGTTGTTCGCTTTGGTGCTTAATTTAGCGGCTTTACGTGCATTCGCATTCGCATTGCCCATCGCAACGCCATGAGGAAACGCAGCCAACATCGTCACATCATTATCGGAATCGCCCATGACCAAGACTTCATCATCCTGAATGCCATGTTTCTCCATGATCTGGCGTATGCCAACAATCTTTGTCAAACCCCTAGGACTGACATCGATCCACATCTCACCAACGCGCATGACTTCGAGTTTACCATCGAATTGTTCAAACAATTCTTCGAAGCTTCGATCCAAACTGGCTTTTGTATGGGCTAAGCCCATTTTGTCATAAGGATGTGTGATGTCTTCAGCCGTATTGATGATCTTGACTTGATGGTGTTTCAAGAAACCAAATAAGGCAAAGATATGGATGCGATTCAAAATCGGTCTGAAAATTGGAAGTAGTTTGATCAATAAACGATAAATATCACGATAGATTCGGAGATTCTTAGGGGTATAAAACGCAAAGCCTTGATCAGAATCCAAGACCAACTGCAGATTGTGTTTCTGAGCGAAACTCAAGACGGCTTGTGCTTCTTCAACCGAGATGTAGCCATTGATCGTCGTCACATCGTTTTTGACATCAATGACACGTTGACCATTGTTGGTCACCAAATACCCATTGTATTTCGCAAAATCAAACATCTTGGCGAATTGATGCGTACTGTCGTACCCGCGCCCGGTTGCCAAGGCTACCTTTTTGTTGAGCCTCTAAAATGGCTTCTTGGTTTTCTTTGGAAACCGATTTGAACTTCGTTAAGAGGGTTCCATCTAAATCACTGACGATCAACTTAATCATTTTTTAGTAATGAAGCCGCTTCCTTGTCTAAGACAACCACAACATCCGGATGCTTTTGCAGGATGGTGCATGGTACATCCTCGTGGACTTCCCCTTCTAGCATATCTTTAATGGCTTGTGCTTTGTTCAAGCCCGAAGCGACCAATAAGATTTTCTTGGCACGCATGATATCTTTGATGCCCATGGTGATGGCAAAGTGTGGCACTTCGTCCAAGGAATCAAAGAAACGCGCATTGTCTTTACGAGTGGTTTCTTTCAAACGAATCACATGGACCGTTGAATCAAAACTGGTACCTGGTTCATTGAAGCCAATGTGTCCATTGGAGCCAATGCCCAACAATTGAAGATCTTGTGGATTTTGAGCCAACAATCTTTCGTATTCATCCGCAACTTCTTCAAGCGATCCTTCACCTTTAGGCAAATGGATGTTTTTCAACTCGATATCCACATGTTTGAAGAAATGCTCAAACATGAAGGTATAGTAGCTTTGCGCATGATCACGTGGCAAGCCAACGTATTCATCCAAGTTGAAACTTTGAACATCTTTATAAGACAAACCATTCTTGTGTGCCTCAACCATGTAACGATAGAGACCTTCTGGACTTGATCCGGTTGCTAAACCCAAGGTCACTGGACCCTGTTTAACCACGGACTCCATGACTTCAAATGCTTTTTGACTCATTGCTTCATAATCTTCACATACGATGACTTTAAACATTGCGTGCTCCTTCTTTACCTTCCGGTAGTATTTGATACATTGTGGTGAAGCTGCGTTTTGGATCCAGGAATTGTGTTCCTTCACGATCCTTGAAATCACCCTCAAATGGAATGAAATCATCATGCCCATACCACGGTTCGATGCAAATGAAACGTGCATTGGGTTTCTTCCAGAATGCCAACCAACGATAACCCA
>JBLJAX010000092.1:0-9532 GCA_047637795.1 Erysipelotrichaceae bacterium
AAAGCCCATGTATGGACGTAGAGCAACAGGAATATTTACCGATCCATCTTCATTCAAGTTGTTTTCCAAGAAAGCAATCAACATCCGTGGTGGCGCTACAACTGTATTATTTAAAGTGTGCGCAAAATACTTCTCATTTTCACCTTGAACACGAATTTGAAGACGTCTAGCTTGTGCATCAGTTAAGTTCGAACAACTTCCAACTTCAAAATACTTCTGTTGACGTGGGCTCCACGCCTCCACATCAACGGATTTACTCTTTAAATCAGCCAAATCACCAGAACAACACTCTAAAACACGTACAGGCACATCCAATGTTCTAAAGAAATCAACGGTATTGTTATAAAGTACCTCGAAATATTTTTGGCTATCTTCCGGTTTACACACAACGATCATTTCTTGTTTTTCAAACTGATGAATCCGATATACACCACGTTCTTCAATACCGTGTGCACCTACTTCCTTTCTAAAACATGGGGAATAACTTGTGTAGAGATATGGTAAATCCTTTTCTTCTAGAATGGTATCAATGAACTTACCAATCATTGAGTGTTCACTCGTCCCAATCAAATAGAGATCTTCTCCTTCAATCTTATACATCATGTTTTCCATTTCTGCAAAACTCATGACACCTGTTACAACCTCGCTTCGAATCATATAAGGAGGAATAACATAATCAAAGCCTCGATCAATCATAAAATCGCGCGCATAACTCAAAATACCACTGTGCAAGCGTGCCACATCACCAATTAAGTAATAGAAGCCATTTCCGCTTGTTTTACGTGCCGCATCCAAATCAACGCCTTTTAATTTTTCCATAATTTCAATATGATATGGCACATCAAAAGGCTTCAATGTAGGTTCACCAATGCGTTGACGTTCTACATTTTCACTGTCATCTTTACCTAAAGGTACCGTTTCATCGATAATATTAGGAATTACCAACATTCTTTGACGAATTTCAGCTTGTAGCGGTTCTTCACTCGCTTCTAATTCAACCAATTCTTGCGCATAGGCTTGAACTTGTCTTTTTACCTCTTCGGCTTCTTCAAACTTCTTCTGTCCCATCAATACACCGATTTGCTTGCTCAATTTATTTCTTAAACCTCGCAAGTCATCTGCACGCGTCTTCGTTTGGCGATATTTTACATCCAATTCAATAACTTCATCCACCAATTGAATACGATCGTGTTGGAACTTCTTACGCATATTCTCTTTTACTAACTCTGGATTCTCACGAATCAACTTGATATCTAACATTTCATTTCTCCTTTAAAATAAAAAAAGCCCTTTAAGGGACGATGTAAACCGTGGTGCCACCCTCGTTGTAATGTTTCACGTGAAACATTACCACTCATGCAGATAACGGATGCACCGGAATTAACTTCACTCAGGGGTGGAATTCAAACAAGTTCGCAACTTTCACCAATACATGCGTCTCTAAATGTTGTGTTTGATTAGTCCCGTCTTTGATTCTGACCTAATTGTATAAATTGCATCGTTTGATGTCAAGAAACACATGTATTTTAATTAACTTGACCAAAAAACTTACTGTCCTCCTGGTTGATATGTTCAATTACGACCTTTTCAACCAAAAACGACATCAATGCCCCTAAACTAATTTCACCATTGAGTGCTTTCCCCGAGATGATCTCGTATTCTTGAAGAATCCGCTGGTGAATTGATCGATGTTCCAAATAATCTGGATACCCAGTACGATACAAGATGGCTTCCTCTTTACTGAAATGCGCATGGATATGGGTCGACATTCTAAGAATCAATTGTTTAATCGTATCTATAGGTACGCGGTTGACAATTGAGTCATGTAAATCATTTGTATAATAAATCAACAATTGATGATCTGCATCGATTTCCTTATTTCCAGACTCTAGCTCGCTTCGCCATTCGATTCGATTAAAGAATTCTGGTAAATCTTCATCCGCTACCCAAATATTGTATCGATCGCGACCTGTCTGTTTTGCTTTATATAAAGATAAATCGACACGTTTAAACCAAAGACTGATTTCTTCATCAATCTCATATTCAGCTCCACCAATACTTACAGTAATGGATCCGATAACATCAAAACTTGCATCTCTAAAACTTTGATTGATTTTTTCAGCAATCACTATCATTCCATCTCGTTCAGTGTCAGGTAGGACGACCAAAAATTCCTCGCCACCCCAACGATAGGCGCGATCACTTGCTCTTAATGAATGTGTAATGATTTCAGCTGTTTGCTTAAGTACTGCATCCCCTACATCGTGACCATGAATATCATTGACTAACTTAAAACGATCCAGATCAATCAACAACATTCCCATGGGTGACTTGTTTCGTTTTGAAGTCGCAACTAAGAATTCAATATCGTAATCAAAATAGTGTCGATTCGCTAAACCCGTTAATTGGTCTTTGAGGGCTAGTTTCTTAAGCTGATCGTTCATCTCATCCAAATCATTCATTGATTTTTGGGTATCCAACCACATTGTTAATGCAAACCATAAACTTGTACTGGTTATAGACAAGATCAAAAAGACATTTGCTTGAAAGTTATTATTAAGTGTCACATTATGGATCACACCAAAATAAAGAACCACTGCGAGTCGAACCAACCAAATCGTCATGCCAAAAAGTATGAAATAGAGCGTAATCTTCTTTATCTCTTCCGGAAACTTGCTTTCAGCTCGTTTAATATGAATCATCGCTTCTATAAAATAGAAGGCTATCGTTACCGATACAATGATGACACGAGTAATATAGTTGTTATAGATGCTTGAAAATAGAAAAACCAATATTAGAGATGTCAATGTTATTGTAATGGTGGTTCGACTTACTGGCTTTAAATTAAAAACCAATCGAATCCCCATCAATATCATTATATAAGACAAAAAATTAACTGCATTGTAAACGACATAAGCAAGAATTGCTGGCAATAGCTCTTGGTAGGCTAGAAGACCATAATTCAAACCTAACAAAACAAAAGACAAAGTAAACACTAAAAGATATGCCTCTCTTTTAACTTGATAGATTAAAAGATTGATAACAGCATAAACGCTAGACAACACAATGAGTGTGACAATAAGGTAGTTTGTTTCCATTGCTGTCATTATAGCAGTAAAAGAAAAAGTGTTGAGTTATTCCTCAACACTTTCCTCTTTTATCACAATTTCTTCTGAATCTTCTTGTTCTTTTTCTAAAACAGCGACCGTTTGAAGGTACTGTTCATCTTGAACGTTGATCAAACGAACCCCTTGAGTGCTTCGTCCATAGACACCAACCGTTTCAAGATTGATACGAATAATGACACCTTCATTGGTGACCATCAAGAGATCCTCATCGCCATTAACAGCCTTCAACTCAACAAGTTCACCGTTCTTCTCAGTGATGTTGATTGTCTTAACACCCTTCGCTCCACGATTGGTGATTCGATATTCACTTAATTCAGACTTCTTACCATAACCATTACGGGTGACAGAAAGGATAAATTGACCTTCCTTATCTGTTGCGATGCCCACAACATTGCTACCATCCGTATTGAAACCCTTCACCCCACTAGCTGTACGACCCATTGGGCGAACATCTTGTTCGTTGAAACGAACGGCCTTACCATTCGAACCAGCAATGATGATCTCATCATGACCTGAAGTCAACTTAACGCCAATCAACTCGTCATTTTCCTTTAAAGTGATCGCAATCTTTCCAGTTTGACGAATCGATTCAAATTCGCTGACTTGAACACGTTTACATAAACCATCCTTTGTCACAAAGAACAAATACTTGCCTTCATGTTCCGGATTATAAGCAACGAGCGAACGAATTTTCTCGCCTTCATCCATTTCTAATAGATTGATGACTGGAATTCCCTTTCCAATGCGACTCGCTTGAGGAACTCGGTAACCCTTGATTCTGTAAACACGACCTAAATTGGTGAATAATGCTAGATAATCATGTGAATTCATGGTCAAGAACTGATCAACCACATCATCTTCATGGACACTCATACCCTTGACACCCTTACCACCACGGTTCTGTGTCTTATAGACATCGACATTGGTACGTTTGATGTATCCATTTGTCGTCATTGTCACTACGACATCTTCCTTCGGTATCAAATCTTCATCTTCAAAGTCAATATCCGACTCCATTATTAATGAACGACGTTCATCTGAGAATCTTCGCTTGATTTCAAGCATTTCTTCTTTAATGATATTTACGACACGTGAATGATTCGCTAAGATGTCACGATAGTCTTCAATCGACAACATGACAGCTTGATATTCATCCTCAATCTTTTGACGTTCTAAGCCCGTTAAACGACGTAAACGCATTTCTAAAATTGCTTTTGCTTGAATTTCGGATAAACCAAAATTATCCATCAAATTATTGGATGCGGTACTATCATCTTTACTGGAACGAATGATGCGAATAATCTCATCAATGTTATCCAAAGCAATTCTGAACCCTTCCAATAAGTGGGCGCGATCCAAAGCTTTATTCAATTCGAACTGTGTCCGACGACGTACGACATCGATTTGATGATCATTATAAATCATCAAAACTTCTTTTAAATTCAATAGCTTAGGTTCATTCTTGACCAACGCCAAGGTATTGACCCCAAACGTCGACTGTAAAGCCGTCATTCGATACAACTGGTTCAAAATTACTTCAGCTTGGACATCACGACGTAATTCAATGACGACACGAATGCCCTCACGATTGGATTCATCTCTTAAATCTGTAATGCCTTCAATCTGTTTCTCACGCACAAGGTTCGCAATCTTCTCGACCATGTTTGCTTTGTTGACTTGATAAGGAATTTCAGTAACAATCAAAACCTTTTTACCATTTGGTAAATCTTCAATATCAACTTTAGAGCGTACCGCAACCGATCCACGACCTGTTTCAAACGCTTGTTTGATACCAGCACGACCTAAAATAATCCCTCCAGTCGGGAAATCCGGACCAAAGATGTAATTTTCCATCAAATCAAAGATCGTCAACTCAGGATTTTCCAATAAGGCTAAGGTCGCATCAATGGTTTCACCCAAGTTATGAGGAGGAATGTTCGTAGCCATCCCTACCGCAATCCCAGTCGCCCCATTCACAAGAATATTCGGAAAACGAGCAGGCATGACGGTCGGTTCACGTTCTTCACCATCATAGTTATCTGCGAAATCAATGGTATCGCGATTGATGTCTTTGACCAACTCCATCGCAATCTTTGACATACGCGCTTCTGTATATCGCATTGCTGCAGCGCCATCGCCATCGATTGAACCAAAGTTCCCATGACCCTCAACCAGCATATAACGATATGAGAAATCTTGAGCCATACGAACCATTGAGTCATATACAGCCGTATCACCATGAGGATGGTATTTACCAATGACTTCCCCTACGATACGAGCCGACTTCTTAAATGGCTTGTCAGATGTCATCCCTAAATCATTCATCGCATACAAAATACGACGATGCACAGGTTTCAATCCATCTCTGACATCCGGTAAAGCACGTTGTACGATAACACTCATCGCATAATCTAAAAACGACGTCTTCATCTCAGAGGAGATATTGATCTGTTTTATTTTATCAAATTGATTTTCTTCCATATCGTCCTCCTAAATATCCAAATTCTTAACATAAATTGCATTCTCAGTAATGAAATTACGCCGTGGCTCAACTTCATCCCCCATCAACATATCAAACACCATATCAGCTTCCATGGCATTCTCAACCGTTACTTTCATCAAAGTGCGGTGCTCTGGATCCATTGTGGTATCCCACAACTGCTCTGGATTCATTTCCCCCAAACCTTTGTAACGTTGAACATTGGTCTTTTCGCCCAATTCTTGTCTGAACACATCCAATTCTGCTTCCGTATAGGCATATCGCTCTTGATTACCCTTACTGATTTTGTACAACGGTGGTTGAGCGATGTAAATATAGCCTTCTTCTACCAGTTTCTTTAGGTAACGATAAAAGAACGTCAACAACAAGGTTCGTATATGCGCCCCATCCACATCGGCATCGGTCATAATGATGATTTTATGATAACGTAGTTTACTGATATCAATTTCTTCACCAAACCCACAACCAAAGGCTGTAAACATGGATCGAATTTCTAAGTTTTCAAAAATACGATGAGCACGTGCCTTTTCAACGTTTAAAACTTTACCACGTAATGGTAAAATCGCTTGAAACTCACGATTACGTCCCATCTTAGCACTACCACCCGCAGAATCCCCTTCCACCAGGTAGATTTCAGAGAGATAGGGGTCACGACTTGAACAGTCTGCCAACTTACCAGGTAAGGAAGAAACTTCCAAAACCGACTTACGACGTGTCAATTCACGTGCCTTCTTCGCAGCCAAACGTGCTTTAGACGCGATTACAGCCTTATCAACGATGATTTTAGCCGCACTTGGGTTCTCCATCAAATAACGTTCCAACTGCTCACCAAAGACACTGGACACAATCTTACGAACTTCACTATTCCCAAGTTTCGTCTTGGTTTGTCCTTCATATTGAGGATCTGGATGCTTAACTGAGATGATGCCCGTCAATCCTTCACGTACATCCTCACCCTGCAAAGCTTCTTCATCCTTCTTAAGAACACCACTTTCTTTCGCATAATTATTGATGATACGTGTTAAAGAAAGTCTAAAACCCTCTTCATGCGTCCCTCCCTCATGCGTATTGATGTTATTACAGAACGAATAAATATTCGGCATATAGCCATCATTGTATTGAATCGCTACCTCAACTTGAATATTTTCTTCTTCACCTTCAACATAAATGACCTCAGGATGAATTGGAGACTTATTCTTGTTGATGAAACTAACATATTCCTTTATTCCACCCTTATAAAGATAGCTGAACTCAGAAGGATCATGACGTTCATCCACAAAATCAATTTTGATGCCTTTATTTAAGAAAGCGATTTGTTGAAGACGATCCTTAATGGTCCCGTGATCATACGATAGCGTCTCAGTAAAGATACGATCATCTGCCATAAAACGAACCAAACTACCATGACGATCCGTTGTTCCAATGACCTTCAAATTCTCAACCGCTTTACCACCATCTTCAAAACGCATGAAATAAACTTTTCCATTTAAATGAACCGTTACTTCCAACCAACGCGACAAAGCATTGACGACCGAAGCTCCAACACCATGAAGTCCACCAGAGACTTTATAAGCGCCTCCACCAAACTTACCACCCGCATGCAGCACGGTAAAAATCGTCTCAACCGAAGATTTACCTGTCTTTTCATGAATACCTACCGGCATCCCACGACCATTATCCTCAACTGTTACGATATTATCTTTATCAATCCGAACCGTAATGTGATCCGCATGACCCGCCAAAGCCTCATCAATCGAGTTATCGACGATTTCCCAAATCAAATGATGTAGTCCTCGCTGCGACGTCGATCCAATATACATCCCCGGCCGTTTACGAACCGCCTCCAACCCCTCCAAAACTTGGATGTCATCAGCGGTATACGAATGACTTACTGGTAAATTACTCATAAAATTGAACTCCTTTCAAACACTTTGCCATCCTTAACCTCAAACACAGTGATTTGATCCTTCAACCAGAGTTGAACATCTTCCAAATCCGTTGTGGTAATCACAGTTTGTGTATTCAGATGCAAAACATCAAACAAAGCGATACGCTTCTGTTTATCCAACTCACTGAACACATCATCCAGCAAGAGTATGGGTTTATCTCCACTCATTTCTTCAATAACTTCAATCAACGCACATTTCAGTGCCACAATAATCAAACGCTTTTGTCCTTGCGACGCAACACTTGTCACAAACTGATCATCCAACGAGAAGATATAATCATCACGATGAATACCAACATGCGTCATCTTAAACACACGATCTCGATCTAAACTTCTACGGTATTTTTCAATCAAATCGTCTTGTAAATGATCCGACCACTCAACAGGTCCTTGATAAGCAATTTTAATCTTGTTTTGCGTTAACGATAAACGCTGATAATAGCTTGAAATGATTTGATTCAATCGATCTACGAATCCTGTTTTATAACGAACGATTTCTATTTGTAATGAAATCAGCTTGGATGTCATTATTTCCAGATAATCTTCATCAATATCAGAACCTTTTAAATAAACGTTTCGATCTTTTAGAACTTTGACATATTGTGTCAACAAATCCATATAAAAAGGATTTATCTTTCCCAATTCCACATCAAACAATTTTCTTCTATCCTTAGGGGATGTTTCAAACAAATCCATATCCGAAGGAGAAAATAAAACCGCATTCATTTTACCAATGAACTCACTGCTCTTCTTTAAAGGTTGATTTTGATAAAACAACGTCTTCCCTTTATCGTGTAAAACAATTTTCAACTGTAGTTGTACTTCCGTATCCACCACAGCCTTAGAAACAGCCATCTCACTGTCTTTACGAATCATAAGTTTCTCATCAGAAACCCGATGTGAACGACCCGTAGAAAGTAAATAGATGGCTTCTAAGAGATTTGTCTTACCTTGTGCATTATCACCGATAAAAATATTGATGTTCGAATTAAAGTTGAGTTCCAAACTCTCATAATTTCGAAAATCACGTAAACTTAAATGTCTTATTTTCATTGTCCGATTGTATACGTTTTGCCTTCAATTTCAATCACATCATTGGGATACAATTTACGACCTCTGCGATCTTCTTTTTCACCATTTACTTGAATTTTTAACGTCTTGACCGCAAATTTTGCCTGGCCTCCAGAATTGATCCAATCCGTCATCTTCAACAGCTGACCGAGTGTGATATAAGGTGTTGAAATGACTATCATTTAAGAACCTTCTTTCTATATAAATCCTCATAAATTATACCATAAAAAACACCCTCTTGCTAAGGGTGTTTAAGTCTTTAAGAATAGGTACGAACGGGTAAAATCAACTGTAGAATCGACTCATCATCTACATTTCGAATGATGAATGGCTTCATCTCTCCACTGAACTCCAATTTAACGACCGAACCATTCAAAACACGAACTGCATCAAATACATAACGTCCGCTAAAGGAAATTTCCAATGGGTTTCCTTTGTATGAAATTGCCTGCAGTTTTTCCATTGACGAACCAACTTCTTGTGACTTCGTACTAATGACAATTTCGTTCTGACTAGCACTTAATTTAATAATTGAAATACCTTCACTCTTGATAAATGAAGCACGGTCGATCGCATTGAGAATATCACGCGCATCCAAAGTCAATTCATACATGAATTCAGTTGGAATTAAACGACTTGTCTCTGGATACAAACCATCAATCAAACGAGTTTGTATCACCGTATGATCAATCCAGAACTGAGCCTTCTTATCACTAACACAAATCAATACTTTCTCATCTCGCTCCAAAGTCTTGGCGACTTCACCTAAACTCTTAGCTGGAATCGTAATATTAAACGATTGTGTATTATTCACATGAATCGTCTTCTTAGCCAATCTAAAACTATCCGTAGCGACACATTCCAAAATAGAACCATCACACTTGA
>JBLJAX010000093.1:0-3230 GCA_047637795.1 Erysipelotrichaceae bacterium
GGTTCTCGCTGGGGGCGATGCGTTCCATTTGATTCCCCGCATACATGTCATCAATACTGGCAGAGAAGAGCTTTATCGTCGCTCACTTGGCATCGGCAAACAGATCACATCGATTACGATGACCGTCTTTTATGTGATGCTTTGGCACATTGCACAGTCACTCTATGGTTTTAATTTATTTACACTCTGGATATTCGTAATCTATACACTGGCTATCATTAGAATTGTTTTGTGTCTTATGCCACAGAATCGATGGATCGATCGTTATCCCCCTATTTCCTGGGGAATCTATCGCAATATCCCATTTTTCATGATGGGTGTGATCATCGCTTTTGTTTTCTTTCAAAATCGAGATTTAGTTCCAGCGTTCTATTGGACATGGCTTGCCATTCTCTTGAGCTTTGGCTTCTATCTACCTGTAGTTCTCTATGCAAATAAGAATCCCAAAATCGGCATGTTGATGCTGCCTAAAACTTTGATGTATGTTTGGTTGTTGGTGATGTGTCTATCCATTTAGGTGTTAATATCCAAGGGATATCACATAAAAAAAGGAGATTATCATGAAAGAGTTTGAAAAACTGACAAATGAAGTAGGAGCTCCTGTAGCCGATAATGAAAACAGTTTGACAGCGGGTCCACGTGGTCCCGTCGTCATGCAAGATGTTTGGCTCATGGAGAAAATGGCTCACTTCAATCGTGAAGTGATTCCAGAACGAAGAATGCATGCGAAAGGTTGGGGCGCTTATGGCAAACTCACCGTTACGCATGACATTTCACAGCATACGAAAGCCAAAGTATTACAACCGAATGCCGTAACTGATTTGTTCGTTCGTTTCTCAACCGTTGCAGGTGAACGAGGTGCAGCGGATTGTGAACGTGACATCCGAGGTGTCGCCGTCAAGTTTTACACGGAAGAAGGCAACTGGGATCTTGTTGGAAACAATACCCCTACCTTCTTTATCCGTGATGTGCATAATTTCTCAGACTTGAATCGTGCCGTCAAACGCGATCCAAGAACGGGTCGTCGTTCTGCTCAGAATAACTGGGACTATTGGACCTTACTGCCGGAGTGTTTTCATCAAATCACGATTGTCATGAGTGATCGTGGCATTCCTGCTTCATTTAGAACCATGCATTTCTTTGGTGAACATACCTTCTCTTTCTATAATGCGAAGAATGAACGTGTATGGTGTAAGTTCCACTTCAAAACCAAACAAGGCATTAAGAATCTAAGCAATGAAGAAGCAGCTAAGATCAATGGCATGGATCGTGAATACATGGGTAAAGACCTTTATGAAGCCATTGAAAAAGGTGATTTCCCACAGTGGACGATGTATGTTCAAATCATGACTGAAGCACAAGCCAAGTCACACTACGAAAATCCATTTGACATCACCAAGGTTTGGCGTCATGCGGAGTATCCACTGATTGAAGTGGGCGTCCTTGAGTTGAATCGTAATCCAGAAAACTACTTTGCTGAAGTTGAACAAGCTGCGTTTACCCCTGCTCATGTCGTTCCTGGAATCGGCTTTAGTCCAGATCGTTTCTTACAAGGACGTCTGTTCTCTTATGGTGATGCTCAACGTTATCGTTTAGGCGTAAATCATAATCAAATTCCTGTCAATCGTGCTAAAGTCCAAGTGAATGAGTATCATCGTGATGGGGCCATGCGTGTGGATGGAAACTATGGTGGAGCGCCTGCTTATACACCGAATAGTTATGGGGTTTGGACCGCTCAGCCGGAAGTCATGGAGCCTCCTTTGGATTTGGATGGGGCCATGTATAATTATGATCCTAAGGATGATCCAACGGATGATTGCTTCAAAGCCGGTGGCAACCTATGGCGTGTATTAACTGAAGACAAGAAACAAATACTAATCGAAAATACAGCTGCAGATATCGAAAGCGTCACTGAAAACATCAAATATCGGCATGCGGTGCATTGTTATCTTGCGGATCCTGAGTACGGTGAACGTTTCGTCAAAGCTGCGAAGTTGGACATGGATAAAGTGCTTGATCTTTCTAAACTGGATCATCGTGCTTTGAATCTTGCGACCATGCCGGAAAAGATGTAATTCGAATACAACTCAAAGAAGCTTAACCTAAACGGATTAAGCTTCTTTTCATACTATTTTTGATCCTGTTTAAACCTCACGGTTGTTCGATTGTGTTGCGTTCGTTTGTCTGTTCTTCACAAACAAGCACCTTGAGGATTTCGCCAATGTACATCTCGTGAAGATCATCCCCATCATAATTGAACTTTAGGATCGATGCATCGACAAACCCTTCTTCGAGCAGTGGGGCTTGGTAGATTTTCCTACAGATGAACACCATTTTTGCCTCTTTGAAGTAAGTCGTATTTTCATCGAACATAGGCGTCAATCCTGCTTTTAACACTTTATCCCCATCTCGCCCTGAGTGTGAACCGAGGGTAACCAAGACATCACAATACTCATGTTCAAAGACTGAGAGTGTAAAGATTGTTTCTGTATCCATGAACTGTTTTGTGTAACGTTGTGGTCGTACGTAGACGACTGCTGTAGGTAAACCCAATAGATTCTTATGTTTCTTGCCTTCTTTGCCCCAAATGGCACCAAGATGTCCCCATGAAGCGGTCATGGTGTTGTATCCCTTGATTTCATTGCCTGCCGTCACAAGCCACCAATCCTGTCCGATCATGGTCATTGGATTGATGTTTAAGTCTTCGATTTCAATCGTTTTGAAGTTCATCCTATTTCTTTCCTCCTTAGCCAATCGTTATTAATTAGGTTAATCATACACTGAATTCAGGTCGATCTATCTCGTGAATTATACACATGCGTATTACTGAAATGTACACGCATTCTGTTTGTATCGTGTATAATAAGCAAAAATAAGGAGACCTCCCATGCGCACATCAATCAAAGATGCAAAGAGAATCGTGGTTAAAGTAGGAACTTCAACGCTTACACATGAAAACGGTAAAATCAATTTCGCACGTTTGGACAAATTATCTGAAGTTTTAAGTGATCTTGCGAATGAAGGCAAAGAGATAATCTTGGTTTCCTCTGGTGCGATTGGTATTGGGGCTGCCAAGATGAAATGGACCCATCGTCCTGTCAGTGTTGTGGAAAGGCAAGCTGCAGCGGCTGTAGGGCAATCCGAATTGATGCATCTCTATTCAAAGTTCTTTGGGGAATACGGGCATGTGGTTGCTCAAATTCTTTTAACGTCTGATGTGTTTGAAAAAC
>JBLJAX010000094.1:0-4971 GCA_047637795.1 Erysipelotrichaceae bacterium
CCTTCATCTTGTGTAATCTCGAATTCATAATCTTCTAAAATCAACGTCAAAGGACGTTCTAATAAACAATGTTGATAAAGACACTCAATGGTCTTTTGACGTTGTAAATGACGATTCATAATAATCAACTCACTTTCTCAAGAAAAAAACGCCCTATTGGGCGCTAAAAACAAATCCGATGACATTCACGTCAACATTTCTGCAAAGTAGCCCAGTCATCTGTTCAATGGATTGTGTCACTTTAGTTTGTATTGACTGAGAAACATCTGTAACATTCATTCCGTATTGAAGTTTCACATCAACACGAATGTGCAACTGATTATCAACAATCTTACTCGTAATTCCTTTACGCGACTCACATTGAGCACGTTGCTCCTCACGACAAGCAAAGAATGCGATTGAATCAAAAACATCTTTCTTAATCGACGTAAATCCAAGTTGATTTGGGTGTGTAATTTTTATAAATTCTTGTGCCATAATGATCTCCTAATTCATTATAGCACAGGAAGCTTTTTATAAACAATTATTCACCGAACCATTTCGAATCCAATGCCGCTAAACTACCATCTTCTTTCATTTGAGCCAAGGCTGCATTCACTTCAGAAACCCATTCAGAACCCTTAGGGAAGGCAATCGCAGTACCACCATCACCATCCAAAGCTTCGTCGGAAATTTTGAATGTTGTGAGTTCAGGATTAACTTCTTCGTAGGAGATTGCATTTTCATAGTCAATGACCAATGCATCCAAACGACCTAATTTAATATCTTCAATGATGGTTAAGAATGTCGAACGCGATTCAATGATCAAACCATACTTTTCTGCAATCGAGTTCATCGCATTTTCTTGAACGGTACCGGTTTGAACACCAATCTTTAATCCGTTCAAGTCTTCAACGGATGCATAACCTTTTTCTTTAAGGACAACAGCCGTATACAAGGATTCCCCCGCTTTATAGATGTCTGAGAAATCAACGGATTTTAAACGTTCCGCATCGACATTCATCCCAGAGATCGCCATATCTCCTTGACCTGCTTGTAGACCAGCAATGATGCCATCAAAGGATTGTTCCTTCCAAACGACTTCAACACCAATAATCTCAGCAATGGCTTCCATCAATTCAATATCAAAGCCAACATACGTTCCATCAACACCAATCGACTCATAAGGAGGATAATCCGGTGAAGTCAATACGGTAATCTGTTTTGTTTCTACAACTTCCTCTTCTTGAGCTGTACAGCCCGTTAATACGATCGCTAATAGAGCGATAATAATCCATAGTTTTTTCATTTTGTTTCCCTTTCTTAAATCATATTCGCCAAGAATTCTTGAGCTCTCTTTGTTTTAGGTTGCTTGAAGAATTCCTTGGTATCTGTGATTTCTAATATTTCTGCTTGATTCATAAATATGATGACATCTGCGACTTCTTGAGCAAATTTTATTTCATGTGTGACGATCACATTCGTCATCCCGAGATGATTCAAGGATTTGATGACCTTCAATACTTCTTGCGTCATTTCTGGATCCAAAGCACTCGTTGGCTCATCAAACAACATGGCTTTCGGATGCATCGCTAAGGCACGTGCAATCGCAACACGTTGCTTTTCACCACCGGATAACTGATGTGGGTAATTGTTCAAACGGTGACCCAAGCCAACACGTTCCAATTGCAAGATGGCTTCCTTTTCCGCTTCATCTTTACTCATCTTTTTAACTTTCAAGAGCGCGTACATCACGTTTTCTTTAGCACGCATATGCGCGAAGAGATTGAAGTTTTGGAACACCATCCCAATCTTCTCGCGGATTGAATAGAGTTGACCTTTTTCTTTAACAATGTCAATGCCATCGACAACAACCTGTCCTTGGGTTGGTTTTTCCAATAAATTGATACATCTAAGCAAGGTGCTTTTACCAGCTCCACTGGATCCAATAATGGCATAGGTCTTATCCGCTTCGAAAGTCACATTGACATTACTTAAAACCGTTGTATCATCGAACTTCTTACTAATGTTTTGTAGACTAATCATAACGTAACTTCCTTTCCAGCAACTTGCCCACATTGCTTAAGATGATATTCAAACCCAAATAGATCAAACCAATAATCAACAAAGGTTCAAAGAAGCGATAGGTCGCAGCACTTACGATCTGTTGACGTCGCATGATGTCCGTTAAGCTGATCATGGAGACAACGGAGGTTTCTTTAACCAAGGTAATAAATTCATTCATGATCGCAGGCAAGACATTTCGTAAAGCCTGAGGAATGATGATATTGAAGGTGATGTCCCAATTGCGAACACCTAAGGCGTGAGCGGCTTCAATCTGTCCTTTATCAATGCTTTCAATCCCTGCTCTCAAGATTTCCGAGAGATAAGCACTGGAGTTGAGTGAGAAGATGATTAAAGCTGAAATGTAAGGTGTTGGAATCCATCCTGTAAGTTGTGGTATCCCATAATGGAAGAAAGCCAATTGAAATAACAAGGGCGTCCCCCGGAAGAAGTCAATGAAGGCTTTGATCAAAAACTGCGTGATGCCACCTTTTCTACTTAATAAACTAAAAATCAATGCCAATAAAGAACCCAGCAATGCGGCCGCAATTGCGATCTGCAATGTGACAAGAATGCCACCAAGCAGATAAGGTATGTAAGGATAAATCAATTCGAATTTAATATTCATAGTTCCTCCAAATAAAAAACGCCCCATACAAAGGACGTTGTGAAACGCGGTACCACCTTAATTTCAGATCATTGACCTGACATCTCGAAACTTTAACGCAGCCATACGTGTGATCCTTCTTACGTCGCATCACAAGCTCCCAAACACGTTCACTGGACTTTCATCTTGTCTTTCACCTTACACAAGTCGCTCTAAGAAAGTTGATCAGCTACTACTTTTGTTCATCGCTTATGGACACATTATACAGAACAAGAAATATATTGCAAGTATTTTTTCAACAATTTACAAATTTTTACATTCAAATCAAATTCGTTTATTTTTCAAATAAGCACGTGAATCAAGTTCATCAAGTTTAAGTTGTTCAATCAAACCATCAAGATTCGCGAACTTCAACTCAGGTCTTAGATAATGCACAAAGACAAAATCCACATTCTTATGATAGATGTCGCGATCGAAATCAAAGATATGCGCTTCGATCGAAACCAGCTTGTCACTTTTAACCGTTGGATTCAAACCAATGCTGATCATGGCTCCAAATTGAAGTCCATCGATGTTTACAAATCCAGCATACACACCCATCTTTGGTAAAACATATTCTGGATCCACCTCGAGGTTTGCTGTAGGGTATCCAATCTTTCGACCGATTTGGCGACCTCCAACAACTTCACCATGTAATGAGTAGTAACGACCCAACAATTGCGAGACAAGTTCCATTTCACCATTCTTCAAAGCAATCTTGATGCGGGTACTGCTCACCTTCTCGTGATTGACTTGATATTCCGAAACTTCATGCACATGGAATGAACCTGATTCGTTCATCTTCAAAAACTGAACATCACCCAAACCGCTTTTACCAAACTTAAAGTCAAAGCCACAAACTAGATCTTCAATCTTCAAATCCCAAAGCTTTTGTAAAAACAACAGCGGTTCCATGTTGGCCATACTTTCATCAAATTGAATGCTGATCCAAACATCAAAACCCAAAGCTGCAGCCAAACGTTTACGATCCTCGATGGTCGTTAAATGATTGGCATTTGGAACCTTATGAATAACCACCCATGGATCTGGATCAAAGCTGATGATCGCTGATAATTGATTATTACGTTTTGCGATCGACAATGTTTTATTAAAAAGACTCTGGTGACCGAGATGAAAACCATCAAAATAACCGATACATGCGGCCATTGCTTGATCAAATGTCTGCTTTTCAGAACCGAGTTTAATTTCAATCATCTACCATAACCCTCTTACACAATGATACAAGCCATCTTCTTCATGATATTGATAAACCGCAAGCATTTCATTTTGATGCGTTATCAGAATCTCATCAGAAGTATGATCTAAATTCAAAGTCTTTCCATTCTTCACATCCACAACATTCTCAACTTCAACCTTCTCTAACTCAATCCCATCAAGCAAAGGAAACAATCGAAACTCATTTCTCCTAAGTGTCTCGATATCGATCGCATCTTCAAGTCGATAATGACCGATTGATGTTCGCGTCAAAGCTTGCATCGTCCCAATCGTATTCAATTTTAGCGCAATGTCTTCACAAAGGCTACGAATATACGTACCACTTGAGCATTCAACTTTAAAGGTCAATATGCCTTCTTTATACACAAGTTTTTCGATATTGAAGATCTCAATCTCACGCTCAGGGATCTCGACATCGATATTGGCACGTGCATATTCATACAAACGTTTCCCTTTGATGGAGATTGCCGAAACTTTAGGTGGCGTCTGTTTGGTAACGCCCATAAATGATTTAAGGACACTTTCTATCCTTGATTCATCTATATTCATTGAATCATCGCTATCAATCACTTCACCCCAGATATCTCCTGTATTGGTCTTAATTCCAAAACGCAACTGGGCGACATATTCTTTTCGATTGAACGCTAAAAATGGCAAGGCTTTAGTCGCCTTGTCCACGAGAATGATTAATAAGCCTTCGGCATTGGGGTCCAAAGTGCCCGCATGACCTATTTTTTTGATATTGAGTGTTTTACGTACCACTGCGACGACATCGAAAGACGTCATGTTTTGTGGTTTATTGATTAATATTAAGCCTTGCATTGTTGTTCGTTAACCTAGACTATTATACAATAGAATCCTGATTATGAAAGAAAGATATGCTTATGAAAACACTGATTAAGAAAATAGGTCAAGCAGACAAGGATTACGCAATGTTCGATGACGAAGATGTGATCGCGGTTGGTTTAAGTGGGGGTAAGGATTCGACCTTATTGCTTTATGCGCTTGAAGAATACCGCATCAAGTCAAGAAAGAACTTCAAGTTG
>JBLJAX010000095.1:0-3739 GCA_047637795.1 Erysipelotrichaceae bacterium
ACAAAACAGATATGATCCTCTGGACGTATGGTGAACGCTCCTTCAATCGTCAATGGAAAAGCGATCCCCTCTTCCAGAAGTAATAGACTATTGGTCAGTAGATTCTGCGTCACAATGATGTTCAAATCATCACGTGATACACCTAACCATCGCTCCATTTCATCTTGAACGATGGAACGCCGCGATAAACTCAAGGGTAAGGTTTTAAGTTGTTCGACATTGATGTGATTAAGTGAAGCGTATGGATGATCTTTAGGCAAGAGAATACCCCATCGCTCCTTGATGTTTAAGCGAATGGAATCATACTTAGCAGATTCAATGGGCTCTAAAAGAATAGCGAGATCCAACATGCCACGATCCAATTTCTCTCTCAAATCATCCCCATTCGCACTGACCAGATCAAACACAACACAAGCTTGGCTATCTCTGAATGCTTTCATCCAACGCACCAAAATGCGGGAAGCCTCACTTTCAACACAACCAATGGATATGGTTCCTATAAGTTCATTGTTGGATTCCAAAAGATCACGTTCCGTCTTTGCGACTAGATTCACCAACTCTTGTGCTCTCTGCATCAAAAGTTGTCCACTTTCGGTTAAAACAATGGATCGTTTCCCTCGGATGAACAATTGTGTATTCAGTTCATTTTCCAAATCGCTGATTTGACGGCTTAAGGTCGGTTGCGTGATGTGCAAACGTTCTGCAGCACGCGTGATGTTCCCTTCTTTCGCGACCATGATGAAGTATTCAAGCACTCTTAGTTCCATAACAAACCTCTTTGACTCATCTTCTCATAGTTATTCAACTTATTCAAACCAAAGAAAAAGCCATTGCGCATGCAATGACTCTGAGTTAGATAAGATTCTCCCCGTGCGATTTCGTAACTTCTTGGAACCAGTAGAATGAATCCTTTTTGATGCGAGTAAGACTTCCATTGCCGCGATCATCCATATCCACATAGACGAAGCCATAACGTTTCTTCATCTCTCCTGTACTGAGTGACACAAGATCGGTATTGCCCCACATCGTATAACCTAAACAAGGTACACCATCAATCAGAATCGCATCCTTGATCTGTTTTAAATGATCATTCACATACTTGATGCGATATGCGTCATGAACTGATCCATCTGTTTCAAGTTGATCATTGTATCCCAAACCATTCTCGACAACGAACAATGGTTTTTGGTAACGATCATAGATTTCATTTAAGCAATAACGTAAGCCGATTGGATCGACTGCCCAGCCCCATTCCGTACGATCAACATAGGGATTGGGTTTGCCACCGGATATATCCATGATATCAAAACTAGAATCTTTATCGACGATGGTAGAACGATAGTAACTGAAGGTCACATAATCCAAAGGATACTTCTTAATGATTTCAAGATCACCATCTTCTAGTTTGATCATAATATTCTTACGACTGAAGATCTCTTGCGTATAATTCGGATATTCTCCACGTGCCATAACATCCATAAAGAAATACGTTTCACGACGTTTGAAATAGGTCGCAAGGACATCCTTGGGATCTGAAGTCGCTGGATACAGCTCACTCAACGCATACATTGCCCCAAAGATTGCGTTCGGCATTTTTTCATGCCCATCGCGCGTTGCTAGGGCACTTGCGACAAAGATATGATGAATGGCTTGGTATTTGGTTTGCCAGTCTGTCTTATGGGTTCCCAACATGGCGTAGCCATTTAAAGCGTTGAGCTCATTGAAGGTCAACCAGTACTTAACCTTTGACCCAAAACGATCAAAGAGTGTGTTGGCAAATTCTAAAGAAGAAATCATTTTCTTTATGGCCCAAAAGATCAGTGAACTTCGAAATTTCGAAGAAGGGTTTTATGAATCCATCTTGAGACGTGAAGACGTTGCTTCTACGGAATTCGGGAACTTGATTGCAATCCCACATCCGGATAAGCCTTTCAGCTCCAACACCATCGTTTCAGTTGCTATCCTAAAGAAACCCATCCAATGGAAGGAACGCATGGTTCAATTGGTGTTCATGTTGGCGTACGGCAATCACGAGCATGATAATCTGGATGTCTTTTTTGCGAAGAGTGCGCAATTTTTAACCAGTGCAAGTGACATCAATGCGGCAATTCAAGCCAATGATTACGATGATTTCATGAAGATCATCGATCGCAAATAAAAACCAACTCTCCAAGATATGGGTAGAGCTGGCTTAGGGACTTTGTTTGACTTGACCTCATAAGAGGCCTTTTTATTTGACTTGTATCTTTTCAAGTTCACCGATGAAGTAATCACGATTGTTAATCGATGTAATCTGCTTTGAAGCTTCAAAAGCCAAGGCTTGGTATTTATTGAAGTCATCTTCAAGTTTTTTCAATGCATATATGCGCGTAAACGCTTCATACGCAAAGGCTAAGTCGATATCTCCAATATTATTGTTCAAACAAATGGATAATGACTTATGGGCATGGTATTCGGCACTTTCCAATAGACCAACGCTACAGTAAACTCTTGAAACCAGCCATTCACCTCTGGTCATATTCACAGCTTCACCCACATAACTCCAATGATAGAGGGATGTATGGGCCATATGGATCATACGAACATCATCGTAATCACTGCGATCGTTCTTCTCGAGCATGTCCCAAGTGTTGTTGAAGAGCTCAATGGCGAATTGTTTGTGTTGTTCTAAACTGATTTTTGGTGTTTCCAAGCTGGTCTCCTTTTTGATTTCATTATAACAAATATAATCAACAGTCTAAGCATATGAAAGGGCATCTTATTTCACTAAGATGCCCCGCTCTTCAGGATTTATAGGTTGCCTCTCATCGATATCGCATTATTTTATTCAAGACTTGCAACCATCCTAAAGGGTATCTTCATCATAGCACGTTAACCCTAGAATTCAAGACTTCTGGATGAAGGTCTCGTGAACAGTTTGTGAACACAGATTTCACACAACACAGCTTGATTTATATCCCAAAATAATACATTCCAAAATAATGAACTATTTAGCTTTCACAGTCCCTTCATCCAAACCAAAGACATGATTGATAGGTTGAGTGAATAGAACGCCTTTACCAGGTTCGTTGATCTGAGTTTCTTTTATGATCTGTTTACATATCTTATCAACTTGTTCGCTCTTTACGACCATCAATACGATTTCTTTCTCAGGCTCGATTTCTATTGCGAAAAGTTTATACTCTTCGTGAATACCAGAACCACGCGCATTGATGATGGTAGCCCCATATGCACCTGCACGTCTTGCCGCCTCCACAACACGTTCTGCTTGACCTTTTTCGATGATGGCAATGATGGTTTGATGCGTTGTCATGAGATCCTCCTCTTGAATGTGGCAATGTGTTCCCACACCGATACTGCTTGTTGTCCCAAAGAGATTACTAATGGGAACACTGAAGGCGATGCCCTTATTGGCTTTCGCAAACTGAAACTTTTCAGCTGTCTTGGTCATGATGTTGACTGCTGATTGTGCGCCAGCCAATATCCACACAACGGCCTTTCGATTGTCCGCAAGTTCTAAAAGATGAAGCAACGAACTGTTTACGGTTCCTCTGCCCAAAAGGATGGATCCGCCCAAAGCTCCATTCTGTTTAGCGTGTTTTAAAACCGTACTTCCCTTTTCACGGTCGATTATGAACACAGTGAGATAAAAGCAATTTTCATGCATCATTGGGAACACTCCTTTGCATTTTAAGTTTAAAAATCAGACCAAGTATTTGAATCGTGATGACAGGCATCA
>JBLJAX010000096.1:0-4480 GCA_047637795.1 Erysipelotrichaceae bacterium
GATCAATGCGGTCTTAGGACCGGATCAAGTTTTGGCCTTGGGTGATGGGGCTGTTTCTGTCTTTGCGGAACAATTCCTGGGTCCAATCGGTTATCGCATCGTCTTATTGGCCATCGTCATTTCCGTCCTAGGCACAGCCAATGGTTTAATTCTCGCTTACATCCGCTTACCTTATGCCTTGGGTGTCCGTAATGAAATCATCGGAGCCAAACAATTCGCAAAAGTGGATGAAAAGACCGATGTGCCGATGTTTGCAGGACTCTTCACCTTTGTCGTATCATTGCTTTGGTTGTTTCTACACTTTGCGGCAACCGTGGGTGTCATTCATCTAAATTGGACGATGTTCACGGGCATCAATGTCGATGAAATTGCCATCATCCTTATCTATCTCTTCCTGGTACTGATTTTCATGGGCATCATCAAAGAATTCCTTCGTGGTAAAATTACTTCAAAATTGGAAGGCTTGGTCTTTCCACTCCTTGCCATCTTTGGAGCACTCACTGCCATCTACGGTGGCTTCTTGAATCCATCGGTTGCCATCTATCTCATCATCTCCATCGTGGCCATCTTATCCGGCTTGTTGGTTCGACCTAAAAATTAGTGTGTTCGCACACTTTTTTTGTGCTAAACTATGAAAAAGACCGTGAATGAAGAGAAGTAGTCTTTGTCTAGGACACAAGCGATATCCTGATTGGTGCGAAGGGTACAAGAGACAAAGATGAAGTGGACTTCAGGAGTTTAAGCAAGGCTTACGCGAACCAGCGTTATGGTGAAGTGATCGATGTTCGATAAAAAGGGTGGTACCACGGTGAAGCGTCCCTGTTGAACATTTTTTTTTGGAGGAAACAAACATGAAACGCATGTTAAGTGGCATCAAGCCAAGTGGTCAATTGACCTTGGGTAACTACATTGGAGCCCTCAAAGAATTTGTGAAGTATCAAGATGAATACGACATGTACGTATTTATCGCCAATCTGCATACCTTAACGGTCTATCAAGATCCAGAAGTTCTAAGAAAGAACCTTCGGGATACCGTCCTTTTATATTTGGCTTGTGGACTGGATCCCAAGAAGACCAAGATCTTCATGCAATCCGATATCATGGAACAAGCTCAATTGGGCTTCATCTTGAGCTGCAACATCTATCTGGGCGAATTGAATCGCATGACCCAGTATAAAGATAAGTTGAGTAAAGGCGAAGAAGGCTTAAGTTCAGGCTTCTATGTCTATCCAACCTTGATGGCTGCAGATATTCTAGCCTATCAACCAGACTATGTCCCCGTCGGAGATGACCAGAAACAACATGTCGAATTGACCCGTGATGTGGCGGTTCGCTTCAACAATCGTTATGGTGAAACCTTCAAGGTTCCAGAACCTTTGATTCCCAAGCAAGGGGCGCGCATCATGTCTTTGAGTGATCCAAGCAAGAAGATGAGCAAATCCGATGCTAGCGATAAAGGCTGCATCTATCTTCTCGACGATCCTAAAGCCGCACGTAAGAAAGTCATGTCAGCTGTCACGGATTCAATCAATGAAATCAATTACGATCCCAAGAACCAAGCAGGTGTCGCCAATCTCTTGACCATTCACTCCGCACTATCTGGAATATCCATTGATAACTTGGTTGAACAGTTCAAAGGTCAAGGTTATGGAACACTGAAGAAGGCTGTCGCCGATGAAGTAGAGAAATTGCTCATCCAGCTTCAAACATCGTACAAAGAACTCTTGGATCAAAATATCCTCACAGAGGTTCTGGCTCAGGGCAAAGCCTCAGCACAAGGCATCGCACATGCGACGCTTGTGGAGGTGCAGACAAAAGTGGGCATTGAAATTTAAGGGTTCTGTGCTATACTAATGACGAAATCGTACTAAAGAAGAGTAAGATAAGCCGCTTTTATAGAGAGGAAACGTTTGGTGAAAGTTTCCAAGCTTAATATCTGAAGCCACTTTAGAGAGAAGTCAAACTTCCGTCTTGTCCGCGTTAAGGAAAAAAGCTGTGTCGAAGGACAAAGCAGGATGGTACCGCGTGTTAAACGTTCCTGTAGGAACGTTTTTTTATTGGAGGAAAAGATATGCAACATCGCAGTGGAAATGAAGTCAGACAGTTGTTTCTAGATTACTTTAAAAAACAGAATCACATGATCGAACCGGGAGCTTCCTTGGTTCCTGTGAACGATCCCACGTTATTGTGGATTAACTCTGGTGTGGCCGCCCTCAAGAAGTATTTTGATGGCAGTGTCAAACCTGCAAACAAACGCATCACGAATGCGCAGAAATCGATTCGAACCAATGACATCGAGAATGTGGGTAAGACGGCACGTCACCATACCTTCTTTGAAATGTTGGGTAACTTTTCGATTGGCGATTATTTTAAAGAAGATGCGATCAAGTTCGCATGGGAATTCTTGACCAGTCCGGATTATATCGGTATGGAAGTTGATCGGATCTATGTGACGGTACATCCAACCGATGATGAGGCGTATCGCATTTGGACGGACATCATTGGTTTAGATCCGAAACATATTTTAAAGTCCGAAGAGAACTACTGGCAGATCGGGGAAGGTCCTTGTGGTCCCAACAGTGAGATCTACTACGATCGTGGACCTGCATTCGATCCAGAAAACATTGGCGAACCTTTGTTTTTTGAAGAGCGTGAAAACGATCGCTACATCGAAGTCTGGAACATCGTCTTCAGTCAATACGATGCCAAAGAAGGTGTCGATCGTAAAGACTATAAAGAACTTCCTCAAAAGAATATTGATACCGGAATGGGCTTGGAACGTTTGGTATGCATCGTTCAAGGGGGTGAAACCAACTTTGACACTGATTTATTCCTACCGGTCATCCATGCAGTTGAAAAACTCGCTAAACACCCTTATGCGAATGAACATAAAATGGCGTATCGTGTCATTGCGGATCATATTCGTACCGTCACCTTCGCATTGGCCGATGGGGCCTTGTTTGCGAATGAAGGCAGAGGCTATGTCTTAAGAAGAATTTTACGTCGTGCGGTTCGCTATGGCATCAAATTGGGCATTGAAGGCGCGTTCATGCATACCTTGGTGAAAGTCGTCGCAGAGATGATGGGCTCCAATTTCTCCTATGTGACGCGATTCTATGCCTATGTGAACGATAAGGTCGAATTGATCGAACGCTTGGTCAAGGCAGAAGAGCTGCGTTTCCATAAGACCTTGCTTGCCGGTGAACAACTCTTGATGCTTGAAATCGAGCGCTCTGAGTCCAATGTGCTTGCTGGATCGACGGTGTTCAAACTGTATGACACCTTTGGTTTCCCTGTTGAATTGACACAGGAAATTGCGGAAGAAATGGATTACTCGATTGACATGGAAGGCTTCAAGCAAGAGATGCAAGCCCAACGAGATCGTGCTCGTGCCGCAATTGATAAGACGGAATCCATGAAGGGTCAATCCATCGATCTGATGAACTTCACAATGCTGTCTGATTTCGTCGGTTATACGACCTTCAAAACAGATTCAAAAGTTTTGGCATTATTCAAAAATGGTGTGCGTGTGGAGAGCTTGGATGATGAAGGGGAGATCATTTTGGATGTGACACCGTTCTATGCGGAAAGTGGTGGTCAGATTGCGGATACCGGAAGCTTGACCTTCAATGAAGGTGAAGCTTTGGTCAGTGATGTCCAGAAAGCACCGAATAAACAAAATCTTCATAAGATTAAAGTCCTCATTGGTGAACTTAAAGAAGGCGATACCGTCCGTGCTCAAATCGATGTGAAGAAACGTCAAAGCATTACGCGTAATCACTCCTCAGCACATCTTCTACAAGCCGCATTGAAATTGATCGTAGGTGAACATATCCAACAAGCCGGTAGTTTCGTATCGGATGAATACATGCGATTTGACTTCACGCACTTTGAAAAAGTGGAGGATTCGAAGTTGAAGGCGATTGAAGTGATGGTCAATGATGCGATCTTCAATGCTCATCCTGTCAGTTTTGCCTTACTCCCAATCGAAGAAGCGAAAGCACAAGGCGCAATGGCGCTCTTCAGTGAGAAATACGATACGATTGTTCGTGTCGTAACGATGGGTGATGTCAGTAAGGAACTCTGTGGCGGTTGTCATGTGAATAATACGCAAGAGCTCGGTTTGTTTAAGATTGTGTCCGAAGAATCGATTGGGTCGGGGATTCGTCGTATCACCGCTCGTACCGGTGCGCATGCGTATCAAGATTTCGTGTCCTACCAAACTCAATTGGAAACAATTGCGTTGTACTATAAAGCAAACTCCATCCACAATATCGAGGATCGTGTGGAACATGGTCTGATTGAGTTGAGTGAAACCAAACAAGCTTTAGGCCAAGCGAAACAAAAACTTGCGGTACTTGAAGCGAAGGTCTTGAATCATGAATTTGTGGATAAAGATGGTTATCAGGTTTTGGTCAAACGCATTGATCAAAACAGTGATCATCTCAAATTGCTCATCGAGAATCTCAAGAAAGAAAAT
>JBLJAX010000097.1:0-2847 GCA_047637795.1 Erysipelotrichaceae bacterium
GCAGGGCAGAGTGCTAGTTTGCGCTTGGCCCGCTTGTTATTAGCCGCACGTATGAATGTGCAGATTGTGCGTAATACCAGTGGTTTGGATTTGGATGAAATCATAGAAAAACAATCGAAGACAAACTTGCAAGCTTTGATGGAACAAAAACTTTCATATCTTGATTTCTTCTTTGAGTACAGTCTGCGTCGCTTGGACCTAGCAAATTTCAATCAGCGTAAAGAATTCGCAAAACTCATCATGCACGAAAGCAATCAACTTAAAGATCGCTTTGATCAAGCTTTGATGATTGATCGCTTAGCACAAGCCACTCAGTTCACACCGGATCAATTGCGACTCCTTGTTCAAGCACAGACGACAAGTACAAATAGGCTTGCTCAACGTCCACTTTTAAAGAATAAGTTGGAGTTGACGACTTGGGCAGAGAAAGAAATCCTTGGTCAGATGCTCTTCAGTCAACAAGCCGTTTTAGATTTTCGACAAGAATTAGGCTTTTTTGCGGATCCAAGTTACCAGAAACTAGCCTTAACCATTATAAATTACTATCGAAGTCATGAAGAATGCGTGATTGCGGACTTCATTAGTACACTCGAAGACGCAAGCATGATAGAATTAGTTACACAGATTGTAGATAGTGAGATCTATTTTCGTGCGTATTCAAGCGAGGCTTTGCATGATGCAATCCTTCGTGTTAAGATTAACAATCTTGATCGACAACTTGAACTGTTCAAACAGAAATACAGCGATGAACTCGCATTTCAAACAAACATGGAACGGATTCAAGAATATCAATCATTACTAAAGCAGAAGCGAGAATTGGTTCAATTGAGAGGAGTAGACAGACATGGCAAACATTAAAACGCTCGATGAGTTAAAAAAAGAATTACAGAGTAAATTTAAAAAGAAGGGTGTTCTAACCCAGGATGATGTGGATAAGGAACTTTCCATTTATGATTTAAATGACAGTGAGGCAACAGAATTTATTGATTCACTTTTAGGCATGGGTGTTAAGCTCAGCGATGAAGTCGTCATTGAAGAGGATGTCGATTTAACAGACAACGCATTGGTTGTGGAAGATATTGAGATGAAGGATGATTTTGTGGATGATGAAGATGAAGAAGTTGAGGAAGAAAGTTATTCCGCAAACTATGCATCTTCGAATCAGGCTCGAGTCAATGATCCTGTCAAACAATATTTGAAGGAAATTGGTCGTGTTGATTTATTGACATCAAGTTTGGAAACAAAGTATGCGATCGACATTAAAGAAGGTTTGGTTGTATTCAATCGTTTTAAACTTGTCTTTAACAATTGGTTGACTCTGACTAATTTGGAAGAAAAGACGTTTGCGGAGGCAAGTGCTGCTGTAAGTCTTGATTTTGAGTTGCATACAAAGTTGAATGAAAATGAAGGTTCAATTTTTGATACGCTTATCTTTATCATTACACAACGTTTAAAAACGTTGATGTTTAGAAAAGATGCGTTCATGAAAGAAATCGAAGCTTTCAAGTCGTTTGAAGATTACGATCAGATTCAAGATAACATGACCGCGGTCCAGATTTATCGTATGTTGGCTAAGGATTATCCACAACTTGCAAACTTTGCGCATGATTTCAAAGCTGACTTGGAACCTTATCGCGTCTTTGCATTTAAGAATTTCATGTATTGCTTTACACATTATTTCAACGAGTTGACAGATACCTTTGAAGAAGATTTAAAAATCATTGATAAGGGAGATTTTGCTAAACAAGAACTGATTTCTGCGAACCTTCGTTTGGTCGTATCCATTGCCAAGAAATATGTTGGACGAGGCATGTTGTTCTTGGACTTGATTCAAGAAGGCAATATGGGCTTGGTCAAAGCTGTTGAGAAGTTCGATCATACGAAAGGCTTTAAGTTCTCGACCTATGCGACATGGTGGATTCGTCAAGCCATCACCCGTGCGATTGCCGATCAGGCACGTACGATTCGTATCCCAGTACATATGGTTGAAACCATTAATAAGCTGACGCGCATTCAAAGACAATTGGTACAGGACCTCGGTCGTGACCCAAGTGCTGAAGAGATTGCGGCGAAGATGGAAAACATCACACCTGAAAAAGTACGCGAGATCCAGAAGATCGCATTGGAACCCGTGTCCTTGGAAACACCGATTGGTGAAGAAGATGATTCCCATTTGGGTGATTTCATTGAAGATAAAGATGCGATGTCACCGGATGAATATGCGAACAATCAGCTCTTGAAGGATGAAATAAACAATATCCTGCAAGGTTTGACTGAACGTGAAGAAAAAGTACTCCGTTTACGTTTTGGTCTCTATGATGGCCGTACACGCACTCTGGAAGAAGTTGGTAAAGAGTTTGATGTCACACGTGAGCGTATCCGTCAGATTGAAGCCAAAGCTTTACGTAAATTAAAACATCCAACACGTTCAAAACGTTTGAAAGACTTTAACGACAAGATCTAATGCTTAACTTAAGATTACGCCATATCGCTAAAATGATTGAGCCATGTGAAGTCCTGATTGATATCGGGAGTGATCATGGCTTTTTACCATTATCACTCTTAAAAATGAAAATTATACAGAATGCGATCATCTGCGACATCAATGCATTGCCCTTACAATCCGCAATCAAAAATGCACGTGAAGCGCAGTTGGAAGAGTATTGTACCTTTATCCAATCCAATGGCTTGCAAAACTATAAAGATCCTGTGGATACGGCTGTGATTGCGGGTATGGGTTATGAAACGATTGCACAGATCATCAAACAAGACATCGAACGATTTTGCTTGATTGATCAGATCATTCTTCAATCCAATACACATCTTGATAAGCTAAGAGCTTTTTTG
>JBLJAX010000098.1:0-2444 GCA_047637795.1 Erysipelotrichaceae bacterium
GCTCCACTACACGATGCGTGTGCAGTTGCTTATTTATTAAAACCTGAAATCTTTATTGGACAGGATTACTATGTCGAAATTGAGACAAAAGGTGAATTCACAACGGGAAGTACGGTTGTGGATCAATTCAATCGCTACAAAAAGAAAGCAAATACCAAAGTGCTCTTAGACTTGGATCGCCAAGCCTTTGTGGATCTCTTGGTAGACTTGGTGAATCACTATGCTTAAAACACCGATCCTATTAGATTGTGACCCTGGTTTGGATGATGCGATTGCGATTTTTATCGCACTTGCCAGTCCAGAATTTGATGTCAAAGGTCTCGTAACGGTTGCGGGGAATCAGACATTGGAAAAGGTTACGCGTAATGCACTTCAATTAGTGGAAGTCATAGGAAGTGATGTGCCGGTTGTCAGAGGCGCAGCGCTTCCCCTTGTTCGTGAACAAGTCACGGCAGGCTATGTCCATGGTGAAAGTGGATTGAAGACCTTGGTCTTGCCAGATCCGAAGCGAATAGCACAAAACAATGCGATTCAGTTCATCTATGACACGGCTGTTGAGCTAAAAGGTGAATTGGTCATCGTGGCCGTGGGTCCCTTGACCAACATCGCACATGCCATTCTGATTCATCCGGATCTTAAAGACCATGTAAAGAAAATCGTGATCATGGGCGGTGGCCATCACAATGGAAACATCACACCGGCTGCGGAATTCAACATCTTTGCGGATCCTGAAGCGGCAAAAGTTGTCTTTGAGTCGGGCATTGATTTGGTCATGGTTGGTTTGGATGTGACCATGGCGGATGGATTGAGTAAAGATGAAGTCTTATCCCTATTTACCAAACATAACGAGAAGACCCAAATCATTGAACACATTCTCTTGGACATGGTCAACAGTGAAGGCCCTGGATACAAGCCGTGGGCGTACATTCACGATGCGATGGCATTAATGGTGCTTTTGTATGATGATCTACTCAGTGGACGTTTATGCCACGTGGATATCGAAACCAAAGGGGATCGAACCTATGGCAAGACGGTTGTGGATTACTATGATACGCATAAATTGCCTAAGAATGCCTTTGTGACCTTCGAGGTCAATCGCGAACGTTTCCATCAAGCCATCCAAGAACGCTTGCGTGCTTATGAACAATAATAAAATCACATTTAACCACTGTACACTTTTGGATGAAGCAGGAATGCTTCATCCAAATCAATCCATCGTGATTGAGAATGGCATCCTCACGCGCATCACAAGCGATGAACTTGAGGGACATGACTGCAGTGGTTTAATCGTAAGTCCTGGCTTTGTGAATCTTCATACGCATGCGGCCATGAATATCTTCAAAGGCATTGCGGAAGACGTAAGCATCGATGCTTGGTTCAATGAAGAAATCTGGCCGTATGAAAGTAAGATGGAAGAACGGGATGTCTATCTCGGTACACGATTGGCCATGGCGGAGATGCTCAATAATGGGGTTACAGCCTATGCGGACCATTATTTCTCTCCTAAGGCAATCATTCGTGCTGCAGAAGAGATGCGTATCAAAACAGATTTGGCGATTACCTTATTTGGTTTTGCGCCAAATTATAAGGAAGAATTGAATGAGTCGATTGAACTCATCCGCAATAACAATAAAGGCTTGATTCACCTCCGTTTAGGACCGCATTCCCCGTATACCTGCAGTCCAGATACACTGAAGGAAATAGCGGCACATGCCAAGGAGTTGGGCTGTGGTCTGCATATCCATGTCGCAGAGACACAGAATCAGGTTGATGAGAGTATTAAGAATTATGGTAAGAAACCATTAGAACTGGTGTTTGAGAGTGGTTGTTTGGATGTGCCGTGTATCATTGGTCATGGGCTATACATCACGCCAGAGGAGCATACACTCTTACAAAAAGATTCAATCATATCCTTAAGTCCAAAGACATATCTTAAATTGGCGATGGGTTTGGGCCATATGCCAGACTTGATTGATGAAATCCATTATGCGATTGGGACCGATGGGGCAGCCTCAAGCAATACTTTGAATCCACTTGAGCAAGTGCGTCTATTGGGTTTACTCCTTAAAGATGTGCACAAGGATGCAAGCCAAGCCAAGCTTGAACAACTCTGGAAGTTATTGATGAAAGGGCATGAAGCACTGCCTTTCAACAGTGGGAAACTAAAGGAAGGGTATAGTGCAGATCTGATCTTCTGGGATCTGAATAAAGTAAATACCATGCCTGTATACAATCCGCTCGCAAGCATCATTTACAGTGCGAATGAAACGAATATCAAAGATTTGATGATCAATGGGGAGTGGGTCAAGAAAGACCATCGTCTTATATTAGATGAAACACTTCTCATTCAAGAAGTGAATGCACAAGTCCAAGATTTACTCAAACGGGGTAAGGGAAAGGCAAAGGTACATTTCTAATGAAAGCATGGGAAATTGAACGACTTA
>JBLJAX010000099.1:0-2680 GCA_047637795.1 Erysipelotrichaceae bacterium
CGTCGACCTGGAAGTGAGCTTTCTCATATCCACAAACTGGACATTTACCTGGAGCTCCTTCAGCTTCAACTTGATAACCACAGACATCACATTCCCAAACAACTTTTTCGTCTTTCTTAAAGACTTTTTCATCTTGAATATTCTTCAAAAGATCATTATAACGTGCTTCATGACGTGCTTCGATCTTACCGACTTCGCGCATCAAGAATGCGATCTTCGCAAAACCTTCTTCTTCCGCATCTTTAGCGAAATCCGCATACATGGTCGTCCATTCATAATGTTCACCCGCTGCCGCATCAACCAAGTTGTCGGTTGTGGTTGGTAAACCATCATGTAAGAACTTGAACCACAAGAATGCGTGTTCCTGTTCATTGCGTGCTGTTTCCAAGAAGAAATCAGCGATTTGTTCCATACCTTCTTCACGTGCCTTCGTAGCGTAGAACGTATATTTGTTACGAGCCATCGATTCGCCGGCAAATGCTGCTTCTAGATTCTTTTCAGTTTTTGTACCCTTAAGATTCATTGTCTATTTTCTCCTATTTCTCTAAATCAATTATAGATTGTTCTCGTGTCAAGCTCAATGCCCAAGTAAAAAAAAGGTGACCACTTGATCCACCTTTTGATAGTAATTCGCATTCTCGATAGGAATATTGTGTAAATAATACGATTATTCACATATTACTTCATGTAATGGATGCGATCTTTGTACTTCTCCAACATTGCATGATTGTGTTCATCACCACCATCAATGTTGGCGCTGTGGAAGATTGGAACTTCAATTCCTCTTTCATGCATTAAGACTGCACATTCCATGGCCATTGCATTGACGATGTAGGCTCCTGTGACGGTTGAGGTTGGACCCATCTTTTGCGCAAAGCCAGGTAAAGTGATGCTGGAGTCTTCGAACTCACCACAGTTATCAATGACGATATCGCCACAGTCTTTGAGTTTCTTACCACTACTATGACGTGAGGTCACGAGTTCTGTGTAAGTGAGGTTGGTAATGACGATGACCTTAACACCCATTTTCTTAGCTTCCAGTGCGAGATCGATTGGAACCGTATTACGTCCAGAAACCGAATGTACAATGACCACATCCCCAGCTTGTAGAGGAGATTGACGACAGATGAGTTTGCCATAATCGGCCAAACGTTCCACATCCGATGTCAAGGTTGCAGGCCGTATATCCGGCATCAAATCACGTGCGAAGATCGGGTTGACCACAACCAAACCACCCGTACGATAGAACAATTCCATCGACAACATGCCCGCATGCGATGCCCCAAAGGCAAAGACCGCACGATTGTTTCCAATCGCATCCGCCATGACCTGTGCACCTTTTAAAATCGCTTCATCCTGGGTTGTCGAAACCTTTTCAATCAAATCAATCAAATGCTTGGCATAATTTTGATGATGCATATTACTCCTTTGTGAACAATAGGTTCATAAGTTCTTGGTGAAGATCGGGATGACTGCTTGAAAATAGGAAGACGGAATGCAGATTCAAATCTTGTTTAGCTTCGAATGGAAATTCCGTGACCCCGCCCACTTCATTTAATACGATACGCGCTGCCGCATAGTCCCAAAGCTTGAGATGAATATTAACATAAATATCATGAAACCCAGCCGCAATCTTACATAAACTAAGTGATGCGGAACCCAGGTTGCGATGGGCAAAAACATTCTTGGATAAGGTGTAGACATCCGCATGATGTCTTCTTTCCAAAGCATAGACTGTCTTAAGACTCATATCGATGACCGCTTGATGAAGCGTAATCGAAGGCCGTGGATTCAACTTCACATCATTCATCCAAGCGCCTTGACCAGTAATTCCGACATAGACATCATCGGACACGACATCATACACAACGCCAAAGACCGGTTTCAAGTCTTCATAATACGCAATCGATACCGTGTAATCCGCTTTGGCACGCACAAAGTTCTTCGTCCCATCAATGGGATCGATGATCCACATCTTGGGCGTGAACAAATGTTCATCGGCTTCCTCACCAAACAAGCTTGTATCAGGATATCTTTCGATCAACGCTTTCTCTAGACGATTCTGAATCGTCACATCGATATCCGTAACGATGTTGTCAAACTCATTATCTTTGACTTCAATGTTTTGAATCGGATGACTTAGGATGTAATTTCGTATATCGGGTAATAACGTTTTAACAAATGCGACTTTTTCTAACATATCAATACCTCATTCCCATTGTACCATCTCAGTTATCCAGATGAGTCAAATCCACACAATTGATAAAGGAAACGCTCAATTTCTGACCAGGGCAGAGGACTCGTCATGCCTTCATAGGTTTCTCCATAAGCATCTTTATCCACTAAATAACCAATAGAAACATTACTTAAACCGATAATGATGAGTTCATGTTTAAGCTTTGTTTTTAAGTCCAGATAATGACTAGAAAAAAGCTCCATCGGTAAGAAACATAGAATCAAATCTCCGAGTCTAAGGATGTTGTATTCGATTAATATTTGCCCTTCAGCCGGACGAGAAAGATAGGCTTTGAGAACGGTGTTACTTGCGTTTAGAAGTTTGACCTTAATCGGATCGCTGTTTGCGATCTTATTGCTTGGGAATCTGTCTATTAAGAAAATGCACCGCTTTTTGGATATGCTATAATTCAGCTATGAATTTATCGATTATAAAACGACTGAC
>JBLJAX010000100.1:0-2191 GCA_047637795.1 Erysipelotrichaceae bacterium
ACAGTGATGACAGTTTGTTGGCAATTGATAAGATCTTACAGTTGAAGATTGCGAAGATCGATGCATTGTATCGTGGTGAAAAAGTAAGAGATATCTATGCAAAATCCTTGGGTTTGACCCAAGATGCATCGGTTTATCATTACTTCATTAGTTATAAGGACAACCAAGATAATCTTAAGCTCTTCAGTTCCATCGTCATCAACGGCAATACAAACATCTTAGAGAAAGCGATGAGGATTCAATCATGATCGAACGATACATTCAGATTGATAAACGTCGTAATCAAAGCATCCAGGAACAACTTAAACATGAGCTTTATTCTGTGATCATGGTTCGTACTTTGCCAGAAGATTACGTCATGCCGAGTATTAATGATTTAGCCAAGAGTCTGGATGTGCAAGCAGTGGATGTCCAATATGCTTATGATGCTTTAGTCGAAGAGAAATTTCTAATTCTCGATCCAAAAGGTTATTTGATCCGCCAAAGTATCTTGCCTGTAAATCACGGAATATCCCTTAAGGCTTTGATTGATGGCATCACCAACATTGGTCTCACCCCCATCATTCAAGACATTGAACAAAATATTGTCGAGCTCAAAGAACTTAAGAAAATTGAACATCGTTTTGATGCGGATGACAAACTGATAAAATTCTCGCGTCTGTATCTGGGCAATGAGCATAAAGTTGCGTTTTTAGACAACTATCTATCGATTAAACACTTCCCCGGGATGGAGAATATCAATTATACAAACTTCCAAATCTATCCTTATATTTTTGAGAATTACCCTGGTACCTATGACATCAAGCGTCAATTCACAATTGAGTCCATTAATAAGGAAGTCGCCAACCTATTAAGCCTAGCCGAAGGAAGCCCAGCGATTCACATTATTTCGCAGATTTATACTGAGGACGGGTCGCAGGTGGAGTATTCCAACATTTGGGTCAGCGCACATTTCTTTAAGTTCCAGATCAGTAAAGATTTCAGTTTATAATTTCGCACAAGTATTTTGCATATACAGCTCCATTCACATTAGGAGCTTTTTAATTGCCAATATTGGGTGTATGGTAAAGAAAAAGGAGAACACTAATGTTACTTAAAAAAGAACGTGAAATGATTGTGGCTTATGGGAAGAGAATGCTCAGTGCTGGCCTGACACGTGGCACTGGAGGGAATCTAAGTATTTATAATCGTAATCTGGAACTCATGGCCATCACACCTTCTGGTATTCCTTATGAAGAGATTGAAGCTGAAGACATCTTGATCATGAAATTGGATGGGACCATCGTCGAGGGCAATAAAACACCTTCATCCGAACATGCCATGCATGAGATCGTCTATCGAACACGTGAAGATGTTGGGGCATTGTTGCATGTGCACTCTACCTTCGCGGTGACTTTGGCGTGTTTGAATGAAGACTTGCCTGCTGTGGATTATATGGTGGCTTACTCAAGAGGGCGTAGTGTAAAATGCGCACCTTATGCTTCGTTTGGAACAACGGATTTAGCTGTGAACGCATTGAAGACAATGGGAGATCAGAATGCGGTTCTATTGGCCAATCATGGTATGAATGTGGTTGGTCCGGATCTGCCAAAAGCTTTTGCGATTGCGGAACAATTGGAGTTCTGTGCTGAGTTGTATGTTAGAGCTCGAACCATTGGCAAACCTGTTATTCTTCCTGATGATGAAATGGATCAGATGGTGAAACGGTTCATTCAAGCAGGATATTGATGAGCGTATAGTAAAACTTAATCTAACACAATTGATGTTAGATTAAGAATATTGACGATAAATTAAGAAGACACTCATTGAGTGTCTTTACATGCTAGATGTGATGGTTTTATGAATCATTAGACTAAAATATTGAATGAGTATTCCAAGTGTCAATACAGAGAATATTGTGCCTACCCCAACCAGACCACCCATTTGGAATCCAGCCAATGTAATGGAAACATCAAATATGACACGTTGGACACGATAACTGATTCCCCATTTATTTTGAATCTTAATGATGATACAATCCAAAGCATTGATTCCGATTTTTAAGTTGATGATGACCGCTAGTCCAAACGCAAGCATCACTTGTCCTAAAATCAAATATAGAATTTTCCCTGCCATCATTTCTGGATACAGATCAAAGCGATATAGAAGAGACTCAAAGAAATATACAAAACTCCCTATTCCAAAGGAATAT
>JBLJAX010000101.1:0-2249 GCA_047637795.1 Erysipelotrichaceae bacterium
ATGCACATTGAAAGCCATAGAAACAACTGCTTTCATCGAGTTGATAATGTTCCTTTAAGGTGATTTCATGATCTGCTTTCAAGAATTGAAACATCGGATACAGATCTAGATACAATGGATTCCCTACAATCAAATCACGCATCCGATTGAAGAACGCATAAAGAATCGCTTCAATACTTCGTGATGTGGGATGATAATACACCTGCCAATACATGTGATAGCGAGCCATGATGTAATCTTCAACCGAATGCACACCACTTTCCTTGATGACCAAGCGGTCATCCACAATCCGCAGTGTACGTAAGATTCTTTCCAAATCAAAGGTTCCATAACTCGTACCTGTGAAATACGCATCCCGTAAGAGATAATCCATCCGATCCGCATCCAACTGACTGCTGATCATACGACTCATAACCTTATTCGGATGGCTGTGATTCAAGATGGAAACGATTTGCTCAGGGAGATCAGAGGCATATTTCACAAGAATGCGATGGATGTCTGAATCCCCTAAAATGATCATAGCTGTTAATTTCTCATGATTTGGCGTCAAAATCGATTCAAAGAAATGCGAGAATGGTCCATGACCCAAATCATGAAGCAAACCTGCACACATGATCTGTATTTTTTCCACTTCACTCAAGAATTCATCCAGACCCTTTACTTCATTCACCATCCGACGAATGATTTCATAGACCCCCAATGAATGCGCAAAACGACTGTGTTCGGCCGTGTGATATACTTGATAAGACGTTCCCATTTGATGGATACGACGTAAACGTTGAAACTCACGTGCATTGATCAAATCCCAGATGATTTGGTAATCCACATGAATATACTCATGAATCGGATCCCGCATCACTTTTGTTTCATTACATCTTTGATTCATCTGTTTCCTCAACAAGCAAGCATACCGCCTGCGTCATCACACCTTCTTGGCGTCCAACAAAACCCAGTTTCTCACCACGTGTCGCCTTGATGTTCAATTGATCCTCATTAATCTCTAATATGGGAAGTAAATTGGCTTTCATCATCGGAATATGCGGAGCCATCTTAGGCTTCTCAATTAGGATGATCGAATCGATATTGCCCACTCGATACCCTTTAATACGCATCAAGCTCATCACATGCCTTAATAAATCTAAAGAATTCGCCCCTTTGAATTGAGGATCGGTATCCGGGAAATGTTTACCCAAATCCCCTAGAGCCAAAGCACCCAAGATTGCTTCCGCAATCGCATGGACCAAGGCATCCGCATCGGAATGACCATCACAACCAAAAGGATGTTCGATGTGAACACCACCAAGAATCAATTCGCGTCCTTCTTTTAAGGGATGAATATCTGTAGATTGACCAATCCGTATCATATCTTTTATTATACATTGAAATGCGAAAGCATAGACAATGAAATCCGCCTTGCTTATGATTAAGAAAAAGGAGTCTCTATGCCGAAAATCAATGTCGCATTTGTCTGTGTCCACAACTCTTGTCGCTCACAGATCGCCGAAGCTTTAGCCAAAACCAATTATGCGGATGTGTTCAACGCCTATTCCGCAGGTACGGAAACGAAGGATAAAATCAATCAAGATGCGGTTCGAATCATGAAAGAACGTTTTCTCATCGATATGGAAACTTCTCAACACTCCAAGCTGATCGATACACTCCCCAACATCGATATTCTCGTTACCATGGGGTGTAACGTGGAGTGCCCTTATCTTCCTTGTAAGCACCGTGAAGATTGGGGCTTGGATGACCCCAGTGGTCAGCCTGATGAAGCTTTTCACCATACCATCGACCTCATTGAAACGAAATTAGAATATCTCGCCCAAAGAATTCAAAAGGGATTAGGTCAATCGTAAGCACAGTAGTACTTTTTTCATTATAATAAGGATATGCGCTGTACACTTTCCTATTTTGGTCCTGAAGTCACACAGAAATATGTTTATGTCCTGGAGACATCCTCACAACTGAACATCCAAGAAGCGTGGCAATTGGCCATTCACAATCAAGCACATTTACAGAACATCCTTACCCATCGGCTTATTCTTCTTAAGAATCATCGTTATGTCTCAGATCACGCAATGTGTGAAGACGGCGATGAAATCATTTTGATGGATGCGAAAATGGGTGGATAGTTTAGAAAGTTAGGTTTCTATGGACTTATCAACATTACTCTTTGCCTTTGGTTTAACCTTATTTGCAGGTTTGAGTACCGGTATCGGAAGTGCTCTTGCCTTTTTCACCAGCAAAAC
>JBLJAX010000102.1:0-2085 GCA_047637795.1 Erysipelotrichaceae bacterium
AGCGATCGACATCCAATTCATCTTGACGCACATAGTCTTTATTAAAGGTCATGATATACATTTTATGGATATTGATCCCCAATTCACTCAACACCCAAAAGTGGTTGGCATAATAGGATGCGTCCTCAATCTTTGGCCACGTCCCCATTGATGTGAAATAGAGATCAAAAGCATCCCCAGTTTGATGAATGCCGGGTACTTTGACTCTTAAACCTTTTGCCTCAAAACGAAGGTTGAAGCACCATTCGTTCGCATGGATTGCTTTTAAGCTGTCCTGCGCATCCATGCCCTGCCGACCCGAAAAATAGTTCTCTATCCTCAGTTTCTTGATCAACATTTGATGCATGGGTGCCACCATCGAGATGAATGCGTGATAAGCCGGTCGACGTTCACGTGTGCTCAACCAATACATCCGCGGACAAAAACGAAAGCTACGCAAATCCGAAATATGAACCATTAGATAAAAGCCTCAAACTTGAGGTTGAATGCTTCTGCTACCGCCGCATTGGTCAAGCGGCCTTGATAGGTATTGATGGCACTTAAAAGGTTCTTATTTTTGATGATCGCACCCTTTAAACCATAATTCGCAAGCAATAAACTGTATTCCAAAGTCGCATTGTTCAGACCTAATGTCGATGTCATCGGCACACTACCCGGCATATTGGCAACGCAATAGTGAATGATGCCTTCCACAACAAAAGTAGGATCCAAGTGTGTGGTTGGATGTGTGGTTTCAAAACAGCCGCCTTGATCGACAGCGATGTCCACAATGACGCCACCAGGCTGCATCTTCTTGAGATCTTCACGCATGATGAGTTTCGGAGCTTTGGCTCCTGGAACCAAGACCGCACCGACAACCACATCCATTTCAGGCAAGAGTTCCAAGATCGTCGCGTGCGTTGAATAACCTGTTTTGATTTGGAAGCCAAATTCGCTTTCCAATTGTTCTAAGCGATTGATATTTTTATCTAATAGATAGACATCGGCGCCCATGCCTAAAGCAATCTTTGCCGCATTCTTACCCGCGACACCTGCGCCAATGATCATGACTTTCGCCTTCTTCACACCAGGCAAGCCACTTAACAACAAGCCCTTGCCACCAAATGGTTTTTCAAGGTATTTCGCAGCTTCTTGGATACTCAAACGACCGGCGATCTCACTCATGGGTTTAAGCAGTGGAAGGCTTCCGTTCACATCCAAGGTCTCATAAGCTAAAGCACTCATCTTGCTTTCCAACAAAGCCTTGGTCAAGGCTTCATCCGCTGCCAAGTGCAAATACGTAAATAAGATCAAATCTTCTCTGAAATAACGATATTCACTTTCCAAAGGTTCCTTGACTTTGATCATCAAATCCACCTTCGACCAAACTTCTTCTGCTGTCTCTAAAACAACCGCTCCATAGTGCTCATAATCTTCATTGGTAAATCCAGATCCAACACCCGCATCTTTTTCGATATAGACCGTATGATTATGATCGATAAAGCTCTTCACATGCGCGGGAATCAGACCGACGCGATATTCTTGATTCTTAATCTCTTTGACACATCCAACAAACATAGTTTGTCCTCCACATTTGCTTTCATTTTAACATAGGCATTCCGTGTTAAAACAGAAGTCCATGAAAAACATCGCATTTTAATAAAAATAACCATCCATAAAAAAGAGGCCACAGCTTGTGACCTCATTCATTCAAAATAGATGCGGCAATATCTTTAGCCAAAGCCTCAAGCTCGAGCATGTTGTGGTCCTTTAAAGTCGATTTGATCAATAAGGGTTCACCAACCACAGACGTATTCTTCATCTTAGCGATTTGTTCGAGTAATTGCTCCAAAGTCTGACCACCCCAGGTCGAATTGACCACGACAGAGAATTTTCGATTCTGCAAATTCAAGCTCACCAGTTCATGCAACAAGCCATCGATCTTATAGAAAAGACCGGTATTGTACGTTGGTGAAGCGATGATGATATGACTGTAATTCCAAGCCTCCGCAACCAGATACGAAGGATCGTGTTCCGACACATCGTAGATGCGCATGTTGCGGACACCCAATTGACCCAAACGTGTCGCCAAGGCATCGACGACAT
>JBLJAX010000103.1:0-6677 GCA_047637795.1 Erysipelotrichaceae bacterium
AACGACACGGGAGTGTGGACGTTTGATCAAACTCTATGGTTTGGATCTGATGCGCATGCAGGAATCTGAATTTGATCAGGATATGTTTGGGACCAGTTCGGGTGCGGGTGTGATCTTTGGGGTCAGTGGTGGCGTCATGGAAGCAGCGCTAAGAACCGTTGTTGAGAAGCTCACCAACAAGCCTCTTGATAAACTTGAGTTCAAAGAACTACGTTTAATTAAAGATGTTAAGGAAGCCGATATCAATGTGAATGGGACGCTTGTCAAAGTAGCGGCCGTGAGCACCATGAAAGCCGCAAAACCCATTTTAAAACAAATCCAAGACGGAACATCACCCTATACCTTCATTGAAATCATGGCTTGTCCAGGGGGTTGTATCAACGGCGGTGGTCAAAGCATCTATCCGCGTAATCATGATTTGAAAACAGAAGATGTGATCAAATTAAGAGCGAAAGCACTCTACGCTGAGGACCAAGACAACACATTAAGAAGCTCACATCTGAATCCCGATATTCTTAAACTTTACCGTGATTTCTTGGGTGAACCGGGCAGTAAAATCGCACATCACCATCTGCATACGCATTACAGTGCAAAAGCAGCCCTTCATCTTGAATTTGATTAAGCATATGAATTGAAACATTGTCTTTGTTTCATTACACTTTGAACAGATGAAACCAATTGTCTTTGTAAAAGCCGCAATGAGCCTCGATGGTAAGATTGCGACGAAAACCGGAGAATCACAGTGGATCTCCAATGAAGCCTCACGTGCCTATGTGCATGGTTTAAGAGCGGAATATGCGGCCATTTGTGTGGGTGTTGAAACGGTGATTCAAGATGATCCCCGTTTGACCATTCGTCATGATGGAACTGAGGATTGTCATATTCGAATGATCTTGGATTCCAAGGGACGGATTCCTTTGACCAGCAAGGTCTTGAATGATGATTTTCGTTCGCAAACCATCGTCTTTACGACGCAACACATGCCACGTAATATCGAGGCATCCATCCTTGAAAAAGGCGCGCGTGTCATCCGTTTGAAGGACCAAGATGGACGTGTCGATCTGATCGATTGGATCGATGTGTGTGCAGACTTAAACATCCCCTCCATTTATATCGAAGGGGGAGGCGAAGTGATTGCCGCAAGTCTAAAAGCTCAGATCGTGGATATCTTTGCCGTAGCCATTGCCCCCATGATCATTGGGGGTCAAGATGCGAAGGGCATTGTCGGAGGTTCAGGCATTGAGCATCTCAAGGATGCGATTCGTTTGAAGAATCCCAGGTATCGTTGGTTCGAAGATGATTTGATTTTGGAATATCAGCTTGTAAAGGAAAACAAACAATGAAAAATTCAAGTGTACAAGATGTTTTAAAGACGTTTAGTGAAGGGGGTTTGGTTTTGATTCATGATGGTCTTGATTCGGATAATAAGGCGCATCTGATCACGTCTGCAGAAAAAATTACAGAAGAAAGTTATAAAGCATTAAAAAGAGTGGGTTTTCAAACCATCCATGTGGCTCTGGAAGCTTCGCGTTTGATTGACTTAGGTTTCAAGGCCAGCTTTGAAGACAACAGTTATCAAGTCGTTAACACGGTCTCTGTGGATGCGAAAGACAATGAGGCTGAAAACGTCCTTTTAAGTGAATTGAAGACGATTGCGAAGTTGGTCGATCCACACAGCAGTATTCTCGACTTCAAACAACCGGGTACGGTCTTCATCACCCAAGCGGCTTATGGGGGTGTGTTGAAACGTGCAGGACATGTGGAAGCGGCCGTCGATGTGGCTCGTCTTTCAGGTTTGAGAGCCATGGCCTTGATCAGTGAGATTGCGGATGAATCCGGTAAACGTTTAAGCAATGAAGAACTTGCGGCTTTCGTCGAAAAGCATGCGATTCCATGCCTCAAACTTGAAAATCTCATCCTCCATCGTCGCCAAACAGAATCCATGGTCAAACGTGCCTCTTCGGCGAAGATGCCGACGAAGCACGGCGAGTTTACGATCGTGGGCTATGAAAACATTCTCACCAAGGAACACCATGTGGCTTTGGTCAAAGGCGATGTGTCCAATGGGGAACCCGTATTGATTCGTGTACACAGTGAGTGTTTGACAGGGGATGCGTTTGGCTCGTTGCGCTGTGACTGTGGTCAACAATTCGAAGCGGCCATGAAGTCGATTGAAAAAGAAGGCCGTGGCATCTTGCTTTACATGCGTCAAGAAGGTCGTGGCATTGGTCTGATCAATAAGATTCGTGCGTATAATCTTCAGGACCAAGGTTTGGATACCGTAGAAGCGAATTTAGCCTTGGGCTTTGGGGCAGATATGCGGGATTATGGCATCGGTGCTGAGATCTTAGCGGATTTGAAAGTTAAGAAATTGAAGTTGATGACCAACAACCCCCGTAAGCTTGTGGGCTTATCGGGTTATGGAATTGAAATCGTTGAACGAATTCAAATTCAATTGAATCACAATGAGAAGAATGAAATGTATCTAAAGACAAAACAAAACAAACTGAGTCACATGCTTAAGTTTGAGGAATGATATGTGGATCTTTCTGCTCGCAAGAAAATATGCGCTTCGCATCGTCCTCATTTTCAGTCTTTTGATTGGCATCGCAAGTTTTGCGTATCTAGGTGATTTTAGTAAAGCCGATCCAGAAGCCTTAGCGGTATTGAATGATGATCGCATCGTCTATGAAGATAAGGTCTATGATTATCAAACCTCAGCGGATACCGCTCTCATCTTTTATCCGGGTGGTAAGGTTGAGGCAGAAGCCTATGCAATCTTGCTTAAAGGCATCCAAGATGCGGGCATTCGTGTCTTCCTTGTGGAAATGCCCTTCAATCTCGCGGTCTTTGACGCCAATGCGGCAGAGAAGATCATTGAAGACAATCCGATGATCAAACATTGGTATATCGGCGGTCATTCATTAGGGGGTGCGATGGCATCTCAATTTGCGGAAAAGCATGCGGATCAGTTGGATGGTTTGATCTTATTGGCTGCCTATCCTTTGAATGATGCGATGGATAAGGTCTTGCTTATCGCGGGGTCTGAAGATCGGGTTTTGGATCAAACAAAACTGGAAGGCTTCGACGTGAATTGGATCGAAGGCGGCAATCATGCGAATTTTGCGCATTACGGTGTGCAAAAGGGGGATGGGGAAGCCTTGATCGATAAGGTTGAGCAAATAAAAATGACCCAGATGTGGATCATTGAATTCATGAATTTCTAAACAAGCTAAACGGCTTGTTTATTTTTTTCGAGCAGTGCTTTGAGATCGGCTACGATGTCTCTGGGTTTGACCTCAGGTTCATATCGATTGATCACATTGCCTTCTTGATCAACCAAGAACTTCGTGAAATTCCATTTGATGCGCGCAGGAATGAAATGCCGCAGAAGTCTTGAGGCACTTTCCTTACGAAGGTGCTTGAATAAGGGACTGGCATTCGATCCATTCACAAAGACCTTGCCAAAGGTCGTGAACGTTGTTTTGTAGTTCAATTGACAGAAATTCGCCAAGTCTTCATCACTGCCCATGGCTTGTTTGAATTGATTTGAAGGAAAATCAAGTACTTCGAAACCTTGGTCCTTGTATTTTTGGTACAAGTTTTCCAAGCCTTCATACTGTGGGGTCAGACCACAGGTCGTGGCTGTGTTCACAATCAAACAAACCTTGCCTTCATACGGTTTCAAAGAGACAGGACGACGTTTCGTGTCATTGACGGTGAAGTCATAGACCTTCATTTTTTACGCTTCAAGTAATTGGCTTTGATCCAATTAAAGTTTAGAAAGATGTGTGCGACAACCGTGATGACCAAAGCATAACCGGTTAGGGGATGGAAAGTACGGAAGGTTTCATAAGGAATGAAATCTTGAAAGATACCCGAAATCGCAATACCGACAAATAGAAAGGCGAGAATGAGATTAACAATCTTAAGTGCTTTGTTTTTTTGCATATCAAGCTCCTTGTGTTCTTTAGTTCAGTGTAGCACAGTGAAATATGGATAAACCATCGAAATGAATCAAAATGAAAAAAGTTCATTTCGCTTTCATTGATTTCTTACATTCATTTGATATAATGTGAGGCATATAGGAGAACGACCATGAGAGATGCGATATACATCCATAAAAATACAGCTGTCTTAAACTTTTCGACCTTTTTCCCGCTCACCAGCGAGGAATTCATTTCGTCCGATGCCTTTAAAGTCATCGCTAAAAGTTATTTGGAGAATTTGCGCAAGAAAGATGAAGTTCGCTTCGATCATCTAACGCAAGGGCTAAGCATCGATCGTTTCATCCCCAAGATGGTGAAGTTCTTGAAACTTCTGCTTGTGTTGGATTTGCATGAGTTGGAGCCTGAGGTTCAAGCTCAATTGAAGTTCTATGGGAATATCGTAGAGGATTTCTATAACTATTGGCGTACCTTGCAAAGGGTGTCGACCATTAAGATTTCCGCGTCTTCCAGTGGTCAGGTTTCGAATTTCATGGATGCGGATACCCGCTTCAACAATCTGATTCTCACGACCTATCGTGCTTTTCAAGAAAAGATCCAAGGCTATAAGAATAAAGTTTATCGTCAGCTTCAAGCCGGAACCAATGCGTCGATGGTTTTACGGGATGTGAAGTGGGATATACCGAAGCAATATGAAGCGGTAAGAGGGATTCCTTTTGCGGATAGTATACTTCTAAGAACGCCTTTGCTTTTACATCCTGAAGGAACGAAGCGCTATGGTTCCTTTGTTTTGTCGGATCAAAATCCTTTTGATCAATTGAAATTGAATCGCCATGAATGGTTCTGTTATCCTGCGAAGGTTGGGGAACTGTTGATTTTGATCTACGTCCATTTTGATTACAGTTTCTCCGGCATCACCAATGCGAACCTCTTTGAATTGGCCAGTCCTAAAGAAGTGCTCAACCGTAAGCCAGATGGCATCTTGTTGTTTGGTTTAGAGGATAAGACGGAAGAATCGACCTATCATTACGATGGCTTGAATGATCTCTGGGTTGCGAAAGTCCCGTATATGACCAAGATCGAGTACTACGGATATATGAAGAAGATGGTTTTGACCATGCACAATGCGATCATGATGAAAAAGGGTTGGTTGCCGATCCACGGTTCCATGATCAATATCCATTTCAAAGGTAGAGATCCGATTGGGGTCTTGTTTATGGGGGATTCCGGTGCGGGTAAGTCGGAAACGATCGAAGCCATGCAGTTACTGAATCATCCTGAACTGATTGATATGGACATCATCTTTGATGACATGGGTTCTTTACACATCCATGAAGGCAAAGTGGTGGCACAGGGCAGTGAAATCGGTGCGTTTATTCGTTTGGATGACTTGGACAAAGGTTCACCGTATAAAACCATGGACCGCTCCATCTTCATGAATCCTGAAAGTGTCAATGCACGTGTCGTCATACCTGTGAGTTCGTATCAATTGATCGTTCAAAATCATCCGGTGCATTACTTCTTCTACGCCAATAACTATGTCAATCAAGTGGGCTTGAATCTCGCAAAGAGTGCGGATGAGTTGAAAGATGTGTTTGTCGAAGGGAAGCGAATGGCTTTAGCTACGACGCATGAAGTGGGCTTATCCACGACTTATTTTGCGAATCCATTTGGACCGATGCAGGACCAAGCGACCTGCGATCCGTTGATTGATTTCTATTTCAAGGAAATGGATCAGTCCAAGGTCAAGGTTGGGGAAGTTTATACCGGTCTAGGGGTTAAAGATGCTGTGGAGGATCATTTGCGTTTGACAGCCGAAGCGTTGTTGAATACTTTGCTCGGAGCTTAAAATGGAAGTGTTCTACGCTCGTGAAGCCGCTTATATCAAAATTTTTGCTTGGGAACATTTCTTTTACATGAGCCTGATCCTGTTTTTGGTGTTTGTTTTGATTGCACAGCGTAGACGTTTGTATCTCTATCAAAATGCTTTGACACGAATCATCCTGGGTGTCTCAATTTTCCAGCAAGTTCTTTTATATGCCTGGTACTTCTTTGAGACCGGCTTCGATTTGGCTGAGGCCTTGCCGTTGCATTTGTGTCGGATTTCCAGTGTTCTGGGCATCGTCTATTTGCTTACCAAGAAATCACTTCTGATGGATGTGGTCTTCTACTATGGTTTGTATGCGTATGCGTCCTTTGTTTATCCGCAAGCCATCTATGCACCGTACCATCTTTTGGGGATTTCGTATCTTCTGAATCATGCGATCACCTTGATTCTACCCATCGTGTCATATTATGCCTTTGATTGGCGACCCCAACTTCTGGGACTCATCCTTTCAATGCTTAGTTTCCTCATCTATTTTGGGTTTGCGTATTACGTGAATGGTGTGACAGGGGGTAATTATTTCTATCTCACCAATCGACCCTTCTTTCATGCTTTACCGGCTTGGCAGTTCAATGCTCTGGCTGTTGGGGTGACCCTTTTGGGCTTCTATTTAGCGTATTGGCTTGTGTCCGGTCGAAAAAAAAGCGTTTGATCATTCAAACGCTAATCCAAGTATCCAAGTTTAATCAAAGCTTTAAGCAAGCCATCCTGATCCACATCATCCGTGACGTGATCGACGATGGCTTTTAGCATGGGATCCGCATTCCCCATGGCCACTGAAATCTCTGCTCCCTGACACATCTCCATGTCATTTTGAGAATCCCCAAATGCTGTGAAACGGTGAT
>JBLJAX010000104.1:0-12745 GCA_047637795.1 Erysipelotrichaceae bacterium
TCCTTCGAAGCCACATAGATCTTATACCAATCTTCGTGCTTCAACTCCACATCCAAAGCTTTGACCGCATTCTTCACACGCTCAATCTTGCCACTACCACAAATCGGCATCATCCGTACCGGATGTTTAAGTAACCAAGCATACGCCACGACATCTGTCTCAACACCATAATCCTTGGATAAATCTTCCAAAACCTTACGTACATTGGTCGAACGTTCATCTTTGCCTGTGAAGATATGTCCACCCGCTAATGGCGACCAAATCATCGGAGACACATCCACGGATTGAAGATAATCCATATTCCCATTATTGAAGTGTTCAAAGCATAAAGGCGATACTTCGATTTGATTGGTGACCAATTGACCCCCTGTGGCTTTATGCAAGGCATCGAATTTGAAAGGATCAAAGTTTGACACACCAAACGACTTAATCAAACCCATCGCTTTAAGATCATTCAAAGCACGAGCAACTTCCTTATGGTTGATCAATGGATCTTCACGATGAATCAAGAAGACATCCAAGTATTCACAATGCATCAAATCAATACTCTTCTTACACGATGCGACGATTTTATCATAGGTCGTGTCATAATGCCCGATTGAATACGGACGTTTGTCCGATTTCATGTTTATACCAGTCTTTGTGATGATTTCAATCTTAGAACGTAATCCTGGCTCCAATTTCAAGGCATCACCAAACATTGCTTCTGCTTCATAATTCCCATAGATTTCAGCGGTATCAAAACTAGTAACCCCTAAGTCAATGCACTGATGAACAAATTCCAACAATGCTTCAGGAGTCATCTTCCATGATTTGAGACGCCATAGACCTTGGATGATGCGAGACAAGGCCACCTCATTATTAAGTTGTATCTTTTCCATAGTTTCAGTTTAACATATCTTATTCACATACACACTTTAAGCATCTTGTTAATTAGAGAAACAATTATCTAAAGCGTTAAGTACCACTAATCCAAATACGATTCAAAAAGTGCAGTAACTAGCAGAATACTTAATCAACCCTCCAGATTCGTATTGAAGTAAACGATTTAATACATCAGAGACTTTGAGTCAATTTCCTGATGGAGTCTATGACATCTTCGTATGTAATCCCAACAGCATATCTGTAATCATTTGTATATTTTAACCACCTATTCCTTAAGTCTTCACTAACACATATTTCATCTAGACGATTAACGATGTTGTTAAAAATATGTGTTGCTTCTCTATGTGATGCTGTTGTTCTAAGTGCTTCAATAAATACTGAATGATCAAAGAATTGTGTTTTTGTTAAGATGTAAACATCATAAAAATCTCTGGGTCTTGTGTTCAACTCACCACGTCTTAAAATAGTTTCTACTTTCTCCGCTAAAATCGTTTCGATGTTATACGACCAAACATGAATACTACCTTCTTTGAAATTCATCTTATATTGATAAAATACTTCCTTTGGGGTAATTCGATCCCCAGTTGTGATATCAATCTGCATTGGAGTTTTTATTCCATCATATTCAGAAATTATAGTGACCCTATACCCACCATAAACATCACCATCTCTAATAGACTCAATCCCGGAAAATGAGAAGTACACATTATCATCGATAGCAATGGCACATATTTCATGAATGGCTTTACTAATCATCTCAACATTAATCGGATAATTCTTAATCGTGATATCCATGTCCATAGTCGATCGATTATCAATACCGACAATCGCCGCAATCAACATTCCACCTTTCAGAATGAACTTATCACTGTAATCAGATTGTGAAAGCCTATCAATAAATCGCTCAAACATGTAATTCTGGAGTACAACCTGTGCAGACATGTCTTTCTGCCTAGCCAAGTTACGAATTTTTGCCTTTAGACTCATTGACCCTCCGCTCATAACAAAACCTCTATGTAATTTCTAAGAACTACATCAACCTTTAACATTCTCGCATAGTGCATTAACATTGAGAAATCCGTTGATTTCATTTTCACATATCGCTTAAGTGCTTCATTCACGATTTGTATATCCAAACGACTTCTGCTTCTAATGAGATCACAGATTGTTCTTTCGATGTTATATGTCTTAATGGGATTGCCATGAGAACTTTGTACTGTTTCCAAACCTAATTCGTGGTATTCCTTCTTGATGTAGTATACTTTGAAGCGTTCCGCAATCGATCCAACAACTTTATAACCACTGGGAAACGTGGCAGAATACTCAAAAGGTGTTCGATCCGAAAGTCCATGTAAATAAAGAGCTGTTTCATGTGAATAAATCAGTTTAGAATACTTCCCTTGCATGGAATACATTTCGTCTTCGATGGCATCTGTCGAAATATAAACACCGCGCTCGACCCGTTCTAGCTTTCCCTCCGCTACCATTAACTGTAGATAAGTTCTAGGGATACCATATTGATCAAGTTCAGTACTCAATACAGTGCCATGTTGCTTTTCGATTAATTTTTTGAGTTTTTCTTGGTTATTCATTATTTTCATCCTCATTACAAATATACTTATATTGTAGTCTATATAAGTATATTTGTAAATTATATACTATTTACAAAGTACGATTCATCTTCGCCCTTTTAATAGTCGGTCACATTTACTTGAGTAATCGAAACCATTTAAAGTTTACTCTTGATTATTTAAATGAAATATAGCGAAGGGTACGATAATATCCAACTGATCTTTTATCTTCCACCTCTCGATTCCCAGGTGGAACCCCCAAATCTTCTAAAGTTATAGCGATATCCAGTTGAGCCGACTTTCTTAGACCAATATGAATAAATTGTTGAAATCGCATCACGGTATTATTGTTTAGCGTTATTATTTAAAATACATTTCTTAAATAAAGAAAAGTATACACTCTTAGTGAATGTATACTTTGATACTTAAAGGGATTCGATTTGTTCTAAGAAACGTTCAATCGGTTGGTTACCGACCAATTCCAAGGAATCATTGATAATGATCTTTGGAACACCAGATACGTTGAACTTGGTTGAAAGATCATAGAAGGTTTGAGCTTCAATCATTTCACCCACAACGTTCTTATTCAACATCGCAATCTTATGAGCTTTTTGAACAGCACCTGGGCAATGTGGGCAAGACAAGGTAACGAAGACCTTGATGTTTACAGGCTTGTCGATCTTTTGGATACGTTCCAAGATTTCTGCAGGAATTTCACTTTCTGCACCAGACATTTCAATCAAAGCGGAAATGAAGCTGTTGATTTCATGACCTGCAGGGATACCGTTGAACTTAACACCTTGGTATTCACCTTTCGCATTGAGCAATACAAAGCTTGGGGCTAAGGTGATGTCATATTGCTTGGCTTCTTCTGAATTCAAATCGTATTGTTTAACGCTCAGTTTATCACTGAGTTCCGCAACTTCAGTCAATAAGCCTTGGGTTGCCTCACAGCTTTCACAATCTTTTTCACTGGTGAAGAGGACCATGGTCACATTTTCTTTCAATTCATTGAAGACTTCACGCAATTGATCTTGCACTTCTTTGTTTAATAATTTTTCCATTTTCTTTCTCCTTTTAATGGGTATTGATGTATTCGTTGGCTGCCAGTGCTGCTTTCGCACCTTCTGCAGTCGCCACGATGATTTGTTTGTACGGTGTGTCCGTCACATCCCCTGCGGCATAGAGGCCGGGGAGTGAAGTTTCTTGTTTACGGTTCACAAGAACTTCTTGGTTGGCGTTGAGATCCACAAGATCTTTAACCAAGTCCGAGTTTGGGATGTTCCCAATTTCAATGAAGATGCCATCAGCTTCAACACTGAATTCCTCATTTGACTCTTTATTTAAAGCCTTGACGCCACGCATTCTCGTATCGCCATAAATCTCTAGGATTTGGGATTCCAAATGGATTGTGATGTTTGCTTGAGCCATCATCTTATCAATGAGAACCTGATCGGCTCTGAATTGACTGCGATGAATCACGATAACGTTTTTCGCTAACTTTGCCACATCGATGGCTGCTTCAACCGCAGAGTTCCCTCCACCAGCTATGATGACATCCTTACCCTTGAAGAGTGGCGCATCACAGATAGCACAGTAGGCTACGCCCGCATTGGCAAAGGTATCTTCCCCTTTGACTCCAAGTTTCCGCGGATTGGAACCCGTCGCAACGAGTACGGTTCTTGTCTTTAAGACATCACCGTTTTCCATCGTGAGTTCAAATATCTCATTAATTTTTTGAATGGCTTCAACCGCTTGATCATTCACTTCTTTGACATCAATCGATTGAATGTGCTTAATGAAATGTTCACTAAGCGCTTCACCCGATAATTCCACAAAACCAAGGTAATTGTCTACAGAGGATGTATTCAGGAGTTGTCCTCCTGGTTTTTTAGCGATGACCAAGGTCTTAAGTCCTTTGCGTTTCGCATAGAGAGCCGCGTTGTAAGCTGCTGGTCCACCACCGATTGCCACAAAGTCATATAAGATACTGGTATCGACTTTAGCTTTATTTAAACCACTAAAACTGAAATTGAGTGACATATAAACCTCCTTACGATTCAAGTATAAGGGGACACTACTTGAATATCAAGCCATTTGCTTTAATTATTGATGATTTTGGATACGGATGATTCTGAGAGTTTGAAGACTTCACCAAGCTTCGCTAAGCTGCAGTCCATTTCTTGTCTAAAGTATTTGATGCATGCATTCCGTAAATCTTTCTTCTTAAGGATTTCTTCAAAACTTATTTGATGTTTACGAAGATAGTCATCGAGTTTTTCATGGAAATCCGTGTCTGGTTTGACTTCATAATCCTTTTTAAGATTCAAGAATTGAACATTAGAATAAGGCTTGATCCAGTCATACTTCTGTAATGTATCCGAAAACATGCAGCAGCCCACATAATCATCCTTACCTTCACGTAGACCCTGAATGGTCGTTCGTACTTTAGATTCATCCATCAGAGCTTTGGTTTTAAAACGTTGTGTAAAGAGTTTCTGTTCACTTCTTCGATGCAAAGCATAACTAATGGTCAAAGATTGAATGATCTTAGAAATATTCACTCCATTGGTATCAATGACGATTTGAAACGCATCTTCATCGAAACAACAGAATGCCAAGACAACACAGTTGAAATTACTTTGTACTTTCTTTAGCAAATCTAAAAAGACATCCCGATCATGATCATCACGGTACATGCGTAAATTAGATTTCTGCGTCACCAGGACCAGATTGGATTGTAAACTCTGTCGTGCTTTACGTGGCATGTTTCAAGTTATGTCCCTTCATTCCTCTTAAAAAAATGCATTTCTGCATTAATTCACGATTTCGTATGGCCAGTCGATGATGCCACCAAAATCATAAACATTCGTATAACCTAAATCCACAAGTTTCTTTGCGGCTTGTGCACTTCGATTCCCACTGCGGCAATAAACTAAAATGGTCGCATTCTTATCCGTCAATTCTTTCGGCTCACCATCAATGGATTCATTGGGAATCAGAATCGCATTCGGGATATAGCCTTCATTGTATTCAGCTTGCGTCCGAACATCCACTACAATCACTTCTTGTGTATCCATCATCTCTTTAGCTTTATCAGCACTAATTTTTGTCACAGTAGCTCCATTCGCACATGCGCTTAACAAGAGTAAGCCCACGATCGGTAATATTAGTTTTTTCATAATTCCTCCGCTTCATGACTAGCATAATGAAGCTGGAGATTGGATTCAAGCAATATGCTTATTCCAAGATATGCACACAATCACTTTGGCCCAAATCCACATCCACATCCACACAATCCATCTTAAACATCGCTTGATTGGTGAAGATAACGGGCATGATCGGCAAGACATTGCCTTCTCTAAACTTAACCAGATCCGCTTTAACCAACAATTGTCCTTGTTCAACTTCATCCCCTATTTTTACATGGATTTCAAACGGATCATTACGTAAACGAACCGCATTCAAACCAATATGGATCAAGATATCGACCCCTTGGTCTCCTCTTAAACCTAAGGCATGACCTCCAGGAAAAATCGCTGTGATTCTACCTTTGAATGGCGCAATGACCTCACTTGAATGGAGTTCAATCGCGAAACCATCTCCTAACAAGTATTTACTGAACATGTCATCTGGGACATGTTCCAAGGACATTAAGCGTCCTTTAGCCGGCATGATGAAACTTGGAATTTGCATAGTCCTATTTTACCATAAACTCAATTATTTGTTTGAAGCTTCAAATGAATTGGACTGATGAGCTTCTCTTGAAGCATGAACTCGACATAGCGACGTGTCCGTTGAGGCTCACTCTTACTCATCCATTGAAGAACACCTTCACTGCTTAGGAAACGTTCTCGTTCATTGGCGATATGTCCTGGGAAATAGTAAGCATTGACTTCAGACATGCTGGAAGCCAAAAGTTCGTTCATTTCCTCATCATACAAAGCAAGCTCGGTAAGGGTTTCAAGTGTACGTCCATAAGATAAGGCTTTGAATGAATCCCGAGCATAGTTTTTAAAGTTTAAAAGATTGAGATCCGTCTTTCCATTCTCAACTGCCCAAGCTTGGACATCGACCTGACGGATATTGTATTCAAAGCCATTCTCCTTTTGATAAGTCACCCATCCATATTGAATGGGACTGATGCTTATTGAACTCGTCACCACATCATAGATTGGGTTGGTATGTTCAGAATGGACAATGCCCTGTGCATGGATGTGGCCACTGAAATTCAAGCGTACATTGTAGCGATCATAGAGTTCCAGAACGTCTTCGTAATTGTTCAAGGTATTGCCAATATAGTTGTTTGGGCTATGGATCAAAAGATTGTGATGCATGACGCTGAAGACTTCAATACCCTTCTCTTGTGCTTTCATCAAAATGGATTCCATCCATTCCAAGGACACATCCCGTATCTCACCGCTCCCCGTTGGCATACCGATGCGATAGCGATTGGAATCCATCATCAGTACCCACAAGTCTTCTGAAAGTTCACTGACATAGCTCAAACCATTTGGATCTCTTTCCAACGCATCTGCATAACCAAAGTCTTTATATAAACGTTCAAAATCCTTCGCTACAATTGTATCCGTCGTAACCCATTTGCTCTCTTCAAGCGATCGTGCTAGAAAATTCTCAATGTCATGATTCCCAGGCACGACAAGAACACGGACACCCTCTTCTTCGAGTGCCTTTAGTTTCTTTGAAAGGACTTCATGACTTTTCTTTTCACCGTTGTGCGTCAAGTCACCACTGATGATGAGGACATCTGGTTTTTCCACACTTAATTGCGTACTTAAAGCATCCATAATTTCGGATGTATAGAACACCAAACGACCATCGCCACTAACGTAAGCATCCATGGTTTCAGGATCAAAATCAAAGAGTTGGTCCGATAACAAATGAAGATCGGTCGCAATCGCAATCTTTACTTCACTGTTTGCAGGCAGTGGTTTTGTTTGTGCTTGGCAAGCACTTAATGCGAGTACCAAGAATGTGATAAAAAATAGTTTGCGCATAGGTTTCCTCAGTGGTCAAATTATATCGAAAGCAGGTTTAATTTACGAGTACTATTATAAAAATATGAGATCGTATATGACTTATGAAGTAACTTGTTCGTATTGTCGATATTGAGTCCCAAACGTTCGCATCGTATCAATCACTGGACTTAAACGCCAACCCAAATCTGAAAGAGAATATTCTACTTTGGGTGGAACAACTGGATAAACCTTTCGTTCGATCAATCCATCTTCCTCTAATCCACGTAGACTTTGCGTCAACATCTTCTGTGTGACATCCGGTAAAGTACGCTTGATTTCACTGAAACGCTTTGTCCCGGTCAATAACTCACGAATGATTAAGATTTTCCATTTACTGGATAAAAGACTCAATGTCACCTCTACTGGGCACTCAATTAATGTTTGATTTTCCATCATTATCTCCATGGTATCTATTTTGATACTATATAACTTTATAGTGCGTACTTTACTTTAATGTTTGTACTGCGATAATTATAGCAGATGCAAAATATAATACAAGCATTCTAAGAAAGAGGCAAAAATGAAAAATATAACAATCTTTGGAAAAGGCACTATGGCCAAAGTCATCGCAGAACGATTTAAGAGAGCAGGCAATGAAGTCACACTCTTCGGTTCGAAAGATGAAGTTACCAAACTCGGAGATATCATTGTACTTGCGGTGCCTTATGGTGCTGTTGCTTCAATTCTTGAAGCGAATGATTTCACAGGAAAGATTCTTGTCGATATCACAAACCCAGTAGATTTCAACACGATGGAAGGTCTTTTGGTTCCTGCAGGAAGCTCTGCGACTGAAGTGATTGCGAACTTAGCGCCACAAGCAAAAGTAATTAAAGCATTTAACACGAACTTCGCATCAAGTTTAGCAGGCGACGTTTTAACAAGCGTATTATTGGCCTCAGATGATACAGATGCGAAAGTAGAGCTGGCCAATGCACTCGAAGGAAGCAATCTGCTCCTTATTGATGCAGGTTCTCTAAAGCGTGCGCATGAATTGGAAGCTTTAGGCTTCTTACAAATCACCTTAGCCATTCGTGAACAAATCACCTGGATGGGTGGCTTCAGCTTAACAAAATAATCTAAGCAAACACGTATGGCAAAACAAAAGCACCGATCATCTTTCGGTGCTTTTGTGCTAAACGTTCTTAGTTACCTTTTCCGCCAGCGTTATCATTCGCCTTTGGAGAAGTATCTGAATTCCCACGTGTTTCTGTATTTTCTACAGTTTTACCATTTTCAAGATCATCTGAATCTTCATTTCCAGTATCCTCGGCTTGTTTCGATTCCACTTTAATCTCAGCTTGGATCTGCAACATTTCTTCCATGCTTGCATTTTCTAAGCGCTGACGATATTCCGTCGCATCGATCCCTTTGGATTCTAGTTTACCAAGCGCTTTTTCGATGCGTTCACGAAGTTTCAATTCTTTTTCTTCCGTAATCTCAACACGATTCTTCACAGCTTCTTTGTTTTCAGGATTGGAGAAGAACTCTCCAGCCTTCATGTAAGTACCATCTTCTTGTAAGACATAACCATTGATGACATAAAGTCCAACTGGGATATCTTTACCTTCTGCTTCAAACTTCTCACGTTGTGTCGCTTTAATGGACACGATGTTTAGAGATTGAAGATATTCACTGTCCTTGATTTGATCTTGAATGCGATCTTGGATTCGTTCATGGTCTTCTTCTTTATCTTTTAATGAGATTGACGTAACGACGACAAAGTCTTCATCCAAATCATCAATATTGATGAAGCCTGCATCACCAGCACGTTGAATAATCAAATCAACCGCATCTTCAACTTTCATGCCAATCAAGTCATCGACTTCAATGGTTTCAGCTTCTTCATTGACAGCCTCAACCTTTACGACATTGTCCAATGCATTGACTGATACTTCGAAACTTGGGTTGATGTCAATTGCCACAATTGTCGTAACCAAGTTCTTATCAACTGGACTGAATTCACTTATCCCAATCCAAAGTGCCAACACAAGTGCGAAACTTAAAGCGAATAAACCGAATACTTTTTTCATATTTCTTCCTCCTTGAGGACGCTGACTCGTCAAGCCTTCACGATCCGCCTGCATGATGATGCGACTTAAAAGCTCATCTTCATTAAACGCATGCATCTCGATACTTTTTTTAATTTTATTCATTGCTTAACCGTCCTTTCACCCTCTACGAGTAGGAATCGAATCTTTTCGACGAAAACTTATTTAAATTTTTCTCTTAATTGTTCAATAATCTTTGATGCTCGACTTTTAATCGTACTTTCTGGCATTTCGAGTTTCTCGGATAGTTCACGATAATTGAGTCCAAAGCGATAATAGCCCAACATGATGTGTTGATCGACTACGTCCAATTTCATGATTTCCGCATAGATTTGATCGAGTGTGGCTTTATCTAACACATTGTGTTCCAATTGAAGTGGATCTTCAGTTTGATCAACAATATGTCCATCATCCTCAATGGACGCAAAACTTGCCTTATCCTTATAATAGTGACTCAACTTATTATTGGCGATTTGGATCAAATAAGCTTGTACATTTTCAATCACTTTATCTTGGGCCTGAATGTAACGATAATAATCTAAATAAACATCTTGCACGATGTCTTCCGCATCACTCATCTTCGCAACTTTAAAATACACATGTTTGCTCAATGTGTTGAATGTAGCGCGGTAGATGGTTTCAAAGTCACGGTGTTTGTTCATCGTCTCTCTTCATTATAGAGTGCTTTCACACTAAAATAGACGAAAAAAAGACAGATAACTCTGTCCTTCTACGACTTACGTTTAGAAATGATCACAATCAACACAAATACAATTAATGTCCCTAGCATTAAACCGCCAAAGATTAAGCCTGACATTAGTTCCATGGTGCTATTACCCTTGTTTCATTAACTTGATTACTTCTTCTTTTGTTGGGAGTGCTTCTTGAGCACCAATTTTGGTTGTGGTCAATGCACCCGTCGCATTGGCGAAAACCAATGCCTCTTTAAGTGGAACCCCATTTGCCAATTGAGCCGCCAAAGCACCACTGAAGGAATCGCCAGCAGCCGTAGTATCAATCGCATTCACTTTGAATGTTCCGATACGTCCTTCTTCACTTGCGTTCTTCACATAACAACCATTGGATCCCAAGGTGATGATGACATTCTTGACACCTAGATTCATTAGACTTACGGCGCCACGTGTTGAATCAAAGGATTGCGTGATGCGTAAGAGTTCTGTTTCATTTGGTGTGATGTAGGTGACTTTTGATAATAAATCCGCATCCAAAGCTTGCGCAGGCGCAGGATTCAAGAAAACAGGCACATTTGCCGCATAAGCCATATCCGTTACGAAACGAACGGTTTCCATTGGAATCTCCAATTGCATCATGACCATATCGGCTGCTTCAATGACATCTTTGTACTTTGCGACATGCGCAGGCGTCAATTGATGATTTGCACCCGGGAAGACAACGATGGTGTTCTTGCCTTGTTCCGCCACATTGATCAAAGCGGTTCCGGTTGGCGTCTCCGTAAATTCGATGCACGATACATCGATGCCCTTCGACTGCATTTTCTTATACAAAGCATGACCCGCTGGGTCATTGCCCAACATCCCAATCATCGTGACATGATCACTGAAGATTGCTGCAGCCATGGCTTGGTTCGCACCTTTGCCTCCACCCGACATCTTAAAGTCTTTTGCCAATAATGTTTCCCCTGGATGTGGCAATTCCGCTAGAATCGCAGTGTAATCCATATTGATACTTCCTACGACGACTATCTTATCCATATTTCTTCCTCCTATAGACAAGCAAAGGTATCCTTTGCGAGTTGTTTGATGCTTAACTTCTTATCCACTCTCAAATACGTATCCAAACGATCTTTGATTGGTTTCTTAAACTTTGTTGGAATCTTCTTCGAGCCCTGCATCGCACCCAATGCCGCAAGTATTTGAGCCGCATTGCAATCCACATCTTGGCCACACATGGCGATGATATGCAAGGTTTCACTGAAGTCATTCTTACCATACCAAAGTGCCACGATTTCAGCCATGACATTCGGGTAGGCATGAATCCAATTGTATTCCTTAAAAACCGTCTCACAAACTGCCCAAGCCTCTTCCCATGTTTCATGGGTTTGGCATTGAATCAAAGCTGTATTAGCAAAATGATAGTACTCACTGTCCTTTGGAATGCTTGTCAACGTATCCGTAACCAATGTCTTCGTGTCATTGACCACAAAACTTAAAGCCACAAGCACCGCATTGAAGACTTCACCCAAGATACCATTATTGTCATGCGATATTTGTGCATCCAACCAGGCGAAGCGAGCTGCTTCACGAGCATCTCCCGGTGCCAACATGCCACAGATGGCTCCGCGCATTTGAGCACCAATCCAATCACTGTATGGATTATTGAATCGACCACTTTCCGGCGGGAAAATGCCTTGTCTTAAATTTCGAAGCGCAATGTCTTCTGCAGACCATGCCATCGGGATATACGCCAACCATTTCAAGGCAATGTCTTCACTCTTGAGTGATCTTCCCTTTTCTTGGAAAGCTTTTAAGAAAGCCAACTCAAAGGTGATGTCATCATTGTAAGTATTCGGTGTACGAACATAGTCATACACATCACCAAACGTCGCTTTAATATTCTTAGTTGTATATCCCTCTAATGCCGTCCCAACAGCACCCCCAATGATTTGTGCCAACCAAGCCGCATAGATCTTATCTAATAAGACATCATCCTTAGCCACATCTACTTTAGGCATGAATTGGACTTTTGAACAGTAGTGCTGGTAATCGTGATATGGCATATAACGCCAATAAAAGGATGCTTGATTGACCTTGGCATGATGAATGCTTCGCCATAAAAGTCCACTGACTTCATTAAGCTTAAGCATGTCGTTCGCTTCAAGTGCCTTTAAGCCCTCTTGAATCAAACGATCCCCATCTTCCACAAAATAACCTTTGTTTTCTAGAGATTGGACCGCCGCAACCATCAAGGATTCCGGTGCATATGAACCCGGCACATGACTTTCCCACATCAGTTTGAGATAGTCATCTGTGCTCTTCTCTAAAGTCTGTGCAAAATCCCAAGTCTGTTCATCCTCACTAAGAATACGCGGAATCGCTGTATCCATCTTAAGACGTTCAATTTCCCATGCTTTCATTAGAAATGTACCTTTGCCTTTCCTTTACCACGCTTGAGTAAATCTTGGACTTGTGCATTCACTTCTTGAATGAGAAGTGTTTCATCT
>JBLJAX010000105.1:0-4395 GCA_047637795.1 Erysipelotrichaceae bacterium
ATAACGATTCCCCATATGACTCATTCCCCACAACAACCACAGTACAATGGGAAGATGAAGATACGTCAGAATCGTCACATCGCCAACATTATTTGGAAGTAGATTGAAATAAACAATCAAGCCGAGCAGTGAACCTAAGATGACCAGACGTAAACGTTTCGTCATGTTTTGTGTCAAAATCAAATATAAACTCATGAAGGGAAAGATCGCAAATAGGACGTTGATGGGTGCGATTGTGAAATCATCGACCAAATAAACCATCAAACGCATCGTTAGAGCTGATAACACACCAAGGACTGCCATGATGATAAAGGACTGATCAAAGAACTTGAGCTTGGTTCCTTCATACTCACTTAAACGCTCTTTCCAAACGCTTAGGATCAATGAATCGGGATGCATCTGATACGCTTCGCTGAACGAAGATCGAAAGCCTTGTTCATCACGTCGATAGTAGCTTTCCAAAGCTTTGGGATCATCGATATGACTTAGAATTTGATTGAGTGACTGCATCTTACTTACCCTTGCGATATTCCAAGAGATCGCCCGGCTGGCAGTCCAAGGCTTCACAGATGGCTTCTAAGGTCGCGAAGCGGACCGCCTTTGCTTTGCCATTCTTTAAGATGGATAAATTGGCCATGGTGATGCCGATCCGCTCAGAGAGTTCCGTCACACTCATCTTACGTTTCGCCAACATGACATCGATGTTGATGATGATGCCCATGATCACACCGTCAAATCCATTTCAGATTTTATTTCCAAAGCATTGTTCACAAGCTTCTGCAGCACAGCGGCAAAGGCTGCCACGACCAACGCCGCAAACGCCAAGACCAAACCGATGACCAGGATACCTGGCGCATCTTCATGATCTGCCACGTAGTAGAACAATGGCAGCGTCAGTCCATAGATCACAGCGATACTCAAAGCACCAAATTTGATGCGCTGGATCGCGACTTTGGATTGAATTGAGAAGGCTTGGTTCGCTTCAATCAAGGCAAGAATACGGAAAGCTTGGTACAGGATGCCAAAGAAAGCAAGCGCTGTCGCATAGATCGCCACAATGAACGGATACTTGAAAAGTGCAAGCGCAGGATATTCTTCTGTGATCCCAGTTGCCAAACGTGGAATCAAAACGATGCAAATCGCTAGAATCGGAACGGTAAGGGCGATGATTGCCAATTTAAGCAATAGTGTTTCTTTTTTCATATAAACCTCTCTTCGTTATCGATTCTAGCATATTATTTATCGTATTACAATATATTTTTATTCTTTATAATAAAAAAGCTCTTTGAGAGCTCATGTTATTCTTTGATTGTGATGCCCCAAAAGGACACCAAGTCCAGGGCTTGCATCGGATTGACGATGATCCCCTTTAATTCGCTCTGATGATCCGAAACAAGTGGAGCGATGAAGTCACAGTTTGAGAAATCAATTTGTTTGAGCGAAGTCTTAAAGAAATTGTTACGAATGAACTGGGATTCGATCATCTCTGCGTTTTTGAACATCACAGCCGCAAAGGATGCCTCCGTCAGTTCGCAATGAGCAAACTGAATGGATTCCATCTGACTCTGTTCAAAAAAAGCATATTTCAAATTGGATTCACTAAAACCTGTGTGCTTGATGCTTGCGTTGGATAAATCACAACCGATCATCTTAGAAGCCACAAACGTACAACGCTCAAAGTATGCCGATTTAAACGTAGAGTTCGATAGATCACAACGCTCAAAGACACAATCCACAAAACTTGCCTTTTCAAAGTCACAGTGATCAAATTGCATGCCAGTGAAGCGACTTTGTCGAACATCCACATGTTTGAACATCGCATCTTTAAGGGTCTCATCTTCACACTGAATTCCAATCATGCGTTGGTCCGCTTCAATGGATTGAAGCGCATGTTTCGTAAAAGACTTTATTACACTCAAATTCTTTAATAATCTCGGTTCATTCATAAAGCCACGACTACAGACTCAGCACATAGGCATAGACTTCTTCCAGTAATTCCTTATCCGATGAAAATGTAAGCAAGGCATGTGCTTCATCAAAAAACAACCATTGGCCTTCACTGATTTCTTCAGCCTGAAGTTTAAGATCCATAACCTTAGCTTCACCACAAAAGTAAACCACATCTTTGCTTACACCAGGCTTGGGTTCATAGTTGGTTACCAAGCGTAAATTAGGATCGGGTTTGATTGTCATACCCGTCTCTTCTTTTAGCTCACGCATTGCGGTTTCCATTTCACTTTCTTGCCCTTCCACATGTCCTTTGGCAAAAGCCCAATGACCTTCTCCGTGTTTAAGGATTAAGAATTTCAAACCTTCTTCATGTTTATGATAGGCAATGATGCCACAAGAAAGTTCGTTACGCATGTTCACACCTTTGCTCAGAGTTGATGAGCCCTTCCATGGCTTTAATAAAACGATCGATGTTCATCGCTAAGGATTGCTTTAAGCTTTCTTTTGCCTCAAAGTTTGGTGAGACATGGACGATGTATTCCACAATCGAATCAATCCCAACACCAAGTTCAGAAACACGATAGTCTAGATTTTCTACTTGGTTCAAGACATCGATCCATTCTTTTTGAAGTTTACGATTGTTTGCGGATAGCCACAATTCAAAGCGATTGGCTTCATGGAGATAAACCAAAGCGATTTTTAACTTCTTTGCTCTAAGTTCAGGAGGGGTGATCGCAAAATAACTCATATCCATATAACCTTGATAAACTTGGCTGATCGCATATTCCGGATATTTCTGTTCAAGTTCAGTTCTTAATTCAAAGATGAAACTTAGTATGCTTCGATACGCTTTTTGGATATCGCCTTTGTTAAGTGCCTCATGATACACGTGTAAAGCTTTTGATAATGACATATGTGCTCCTTAATTTCTTAGTCTTAAGCCGAGATTTCGTTCTTTGGCTTTTTGCGTAAACAAGTCTTTTGCCTCGCTTTCAGTTTAACATCTTCTTTATCGGATTCGCTTATGCTTTTCATCACATCGCTTTCATCAAATACGTCTTCTTGAGATTAAATGATGATGAATGTTCTAAATCCACGTGCACCATAGTAAGATTCTGCACCATTATGATAGACGAAAACCGTATCGTAACGACGATCACAGAACAAGGCTCCACCCAATTGTCGAATTGATGCGGGCGTCTTGATCCAACTTGATGTCTTTAGGTCATATTCCCCTAAGGTCTGTAGATAGCGATATTGTTTTTCATCCAAAAGCTCGACACCCATTTCATTGGCCATGCCCACGGCACTTCCACTGGGTTTATTCGCCTTACGCGATGCCAAAGCTTCAGGATCGAAACAAAGACTTAATCTCCCTTTGGGCGTCTCCTTGGAACAATCAAAGAATGTGTAGGTATCCTCTTTTGAATCATAGGCTACGACATCCACTTCACCTCCACTTTCTTCCATAAGGAAGAGCGATTGAAGTTTCAGTGGATTTGCAATAAGTTTTGCCTCAACTTTAGCCCAGTCAATATTCGCATGACGATGCGTGTTTCTATGAAAGCGTTCATGGAGGGTTTTGATGAGCTCATCAATTTGTGTCTGATTTAGATTCTTCATAAGTATTCCTTTCCGATAACACTTAGGTTATCCTTGGTCTCGGATTCGAATCGTGACCGAAATGGTATCCCCAGCTTGTTTGTTCAAGCTTTTACGAAGTGCTTTTGGTATGCCAATGATATAACAGATACTGCCATCCTCATGTTTTAAGCCCATATTTACGATACTTCCGTCATAAGGATATCCATCAAAGGTCGCATGAACCTTGATGCGTCCTTTGCCAAATACTTTACGGATATCATAGGGAAAGATCACATAGGCTCCATCGATATCATGGATCTTTTGGATGCTTGCTTCAAAGGTATAAACCTCTTTCATGCTTAGCGACTCAAGATCGCTTCGTATTGAGCGATGTATTCATCCACGGTAATCTTCTTACAAAGCTCGCCAATCAGATCAAAAGGAATTTGTTCCAAATGTTTGAAGCGAATGCAGCTTTTACCCATATCCAACTTATTTGAACTGTGTTGGGTATAGGCTTCTTCAAACCACTGCATGAGCTCTGGGTTACCATATAAACCCATATGGTAAAGAGCGATGTGATTCTTTTGGGATGCGATTGAAATAAAGGGTAAAGGCCCACCTTTCGTGGCATGGTAACCTTTTGGATAACGCGATAAAGGCACGACATAGTTGAGCATGCCATTCGATGCATGGACTTCAAAACCGCTTGGTAGATTCGATTCGATGACCTTATGTAATTTGTTTACGAAGTCTCTACGTTCTTCTGATACGGAATTGAGAAAAGCTTTGATGGACTCTTCATGCATTTGGATCTCCTTGAGATATGAAGCGTTTCGATGATGCTTCTACCTTATGTTA
>JBLJAX010000106.1:0-2627 GCA_047637795.1 Erysipelotrichaceae bacterium
TGATCTAAGGCTGTATATATCTGCATCGGAACCAGAACAGGATCTTTACCAGTCAGTTGAATGACTTCTCTTACAACCGCATCCACATAGGCTTGATACGAGACATCGGATTGCTTCGTACTCAATTCACCTACAAATAGATTTTCAAGCGGTACGGATTTCGCAAGTGCGACTTCCGCATCCGTAATGTAGCCATGATAATTCATGAGATCCAAGACCACATGTGTTCGTTTTTCAGCCAATTCAAGACTATTCAAGGGTGTATAAGCATTGGGTGCGTTGATGACACCAGCTAAGAAGGCAGCTTCTAATACACCGACTTCAGAGATGTCTTTGCCAAAATAGAATTCAGCAGCAGTTTGAATGCCACGACGATTCTTTGGTACACCGTAATTGATTTTATTTAAGTAGAAAGTGATGATGTCTTTCTTTGAAAGAACTTTTTCTGTTTCTAAGGCGACTTTTATTTCTTGGATTTTACGATTCACCCCAGCAAGACCGGAACGAACCGCAGTGGCTTCTTCGGTTTCAAAGTAGGTTCCTTTAACCAATTGCATGGTAAAGGTAGAACCGCCTTGTGAGAAACTCATGGATTTCAGATTCTCGAAGACAGCTTTTGTAAAACGAGGAATATCAAAACCATTGTGTTCAAAAAAACGAGAATCCTCGATTGAGACAAAAGCATCGATGACACTCCTTGGTAGATCTTCATATGTGATATTTTCACGAATCTGCAATCCGATGTCCGCGATGACACGGCCTTCAGAATCGTAGATCTTAGAACTTTGTGCAGCACTGAAATCTTCCGCATCCAGCTCAGGTGCTTTGTTGGCAACCGTAATGAGATAATTTAGACCAATCGAGCCAATGATCAAACTTGTGATCATGAACAACAAAGTAAAAATTGTCAAACCAATGACAAGTTTTCGATGCTTCATTGTTTTAGGAAAATTGTAACGCATGAAGCGTCGATAAGCGTTAGGCTTTATTTTCGGTGTATTCTGTTCGTTAGATGCTGTCATATTTCCCCTATGATGATTTATTACATGATATATCATACCATATCTATGCAATAGCATAGAATTTGAGCCTCAAAAAGAAACCCTGGATGACCAGGGTTTGACTTATTTTTCAAGTGGATGAAACATCGCGAAGATGGGAAGGCCCAGCATAATAGAGCCACCGATGATGTTTCCAATGGTTGCGATAAACACATTGAAGAGCATTTGCAGCCCTAAATGTGTCATGCCGATACTGATGCCTAAGGTGAAACTACCGATGTTTGCAATGCTGTGTTCGAAACCTGGAAGAACGAAAGCGATGACCAAGAGGAAGATGACCATGATTTTGGCAACTTCGTTTTGGAGTTTGTAACTCGAATAAGAGGCCAAGGTAACGATGAAATTACATAGGATCGCACGGATTAACAAGTCACCCCATGGAATGCTTGTCTTGACACCCACAACACTGGTGATGATGGGAGATAGATCCTTGGTCCACACATGGCTTTGAATGAAAAGGAAAGCGATTAAGGCGACACCGATGGAATTACCGACATAAGCGAGGGTCCAACCTTTAAGGACATCCATGAGTTTTACTTTCTTACTAAAGAAAGGCATGATGGTAGGAAGTGTGTTTCCTGTAAACAATTCACCGTTTAAAAAGACGACCAAGGTAAATGCCAAGCCAAAGAAAGCCGCATAGGCGAATTTACCGAGATAAGGATCGAAATGATAGAAAAGCGCATACGCTGTATTGGCGAGCATCAAGGCGACACCGAGGTACATCCCAGCCATGAGTGCTTTGATAAAGTAATTAAAAGGACGACTAAGGCTTAGTTTGATTTTTTTTAAGCCAATTTCTTCAAGCAAGTTAAAATCCATAGTTGATCTCCATTTTTCCTATGCAAGTTTATCATAGATAATAAAAAATGGAAGAGGGTTTCAATAACACTTAAAGCGCTTACACATAAGCTGAACTTATAGTTATTAATTAATCAGCCTATTTATGAGCCAAAAAGAGAATATCTTGTATAATCGGCATAAGTTTAGATCAAGATAAAAGAAAGTAGAATGACAGTCGTCAGACCAGCCACGACGATTGCCAAACTGCTCATCGCACCCTCAACTTCACCCATTTCCATGGCTTTGCTTGTCCCAACGACGTGTGAAGAGGTTCCAATCGCAATGCCTTTGGCGATTGGGTTCTTAATCCGGAAGAACTTACAAACGGGTTCCGCAATCACATTGCCAGTGATGCCTGTAATAATGACCGCCGCAACCGTGATGGTTACGATGCCTTGGTATTCTTCCGCAACACCAATCGCAATCGCTGCTGTGATGGATTTTGGCAAGAGTGTGATCAACATCGTTTGGTCCAAGCCAAACAAGAGGCTTAACAAATAAACACTGATAAGACTTGCGATGACACCACTTAAGACACCTAGGAAAATGACCAAGGCATGTTCTTGCAATAACTTGAACTGTTGGTAGAGGGGGACAGCCAAGACGATGGTGGCTGGGGTAAGCATGAAATGAAGCCATTGCGCACTTTGATTGAATTCACTGTATTCAATTTTTAACAAAGATAAAATCAAGATGATGAGAAGCGAACTGATCAAAAGGGGA
>JBLJAX010000107.1:0-2111 GCA_047637795.1 Erysipelotrichaceae bacterium
ATCTACACTTCACCGAACACTCTTTCCCTACACGACGCTCTTCCGATCTCATACGCAAACTCCGCATCCAAGTAGGGTCCCATCGTACGACCTTTATCTAAATACAGTGGCAACAACACTTCACAATCAGAATGCGAAATATATTTATAATCAGAATACAGCTCTTTAAGCTTTATTTCGTTATAAATCTCGCCATTACACATTAAAACCAAATCTTCTGTTTCAAAGGGTTGCATTCCCTTTTCACTTAAATCCATGATGGCTAAGCGATGAAACCCAAACCAAGCATCTTTTGTTTTATGAACAATGGCTTGATCGGGACCACGATGTCCCAAACGCTCAAAGCCATCCATAAACTTCAATTCATCCAAGCGACCATCGCAAAACATTAATCCGCACATAGGGGGCCTCCATATAAAAACAGTCTCCATCCACTAGGGACGAAGACTGTTTGCTCCGCGGTACCACCCTTTTTACCAATAAGGTCACTTTTTCAGGTTCTAACAAACCCTATTCCGTTAACGGTGAAATCCGGCACATCCTACTTGGTTCAGACTGCAACTCAAAGGGGTTACACATTCAAGGTTCCGATCGGACTTTCACCTTCACCGACTCGCTCTACGGATGACTTCAATGCACATATCCTTATCAAAGTTTTTTACATCATAGAACAAGAATGTAAAATTGTAAAGTGTTTTCTGTAAATTTGTGTAAATCTATTCCACACGCTTCTGAGCAAAGTGTTTATGAATCAAAGCAAATGCAATTGCTGAGACTGGAACACTGAGCAACAAGCCCCAGAAGCCAAACAATTGACTTCCAATCGTAACGGCAATGAACACATAAACACCAGGCAAACCTACCGATTGTCCTACAATTTTAGGCTGTAAAAGATTCGCATCGATTTGTTGAATCACCATGACCAGTATAATAAACGGCAATAAGGCATTGGGTTCCACAACCGCAATCAATATTCCACTTAAGATCGCCCCAATCCAAGCCCCAAAGACTGGAATGAGATTGGTAACCATCTGCAAAAACGCAACGAGCATCGCACTCGGTATTCCCATCACCGATAAACTGATAAAAAACAAAGCTCCTACCAGCAACGCATCCAACAAGGTTCCCTTGATATAACGTGACATGACATCCTTTGTAATCGTTAACGTTGATGTGATTTCATTCTTTGCTTGACCAGGCAAAGCATTTTCATGAAGCCACACAAAGGGCTTGATCACATCTTTAGGATCGATGATCAAATACAGTGCAAAAATCAAGGTGATTGTGAAGCGATAGATACCTGAGGTAATCCCAGATAGATTCGCGAAGAACGCCATCACTAGATTTTGTATGGAGCCTGTGACCTCATTCAAAATATCCGCCCAACTGAATGACTTCAACAACTCAGCCCACGCATAAGATCGAGATAATGATTCAAAAGTCATCTCAATCTGATCAATGAATCCTGGCAAGCGAATACCGATGACTTCCGCACTTTGGACAAGTTCAGGAACAACAAAGAAAGCCAGAGCCGTAATCAACAAACCTACACTCACCAACATCAGAAGCAGTGCAACCGTTGAGAAGAGTCCATCAAACTTCTCACTTGTTGTGTTGATCATCTTTTTTAGTAGCTTATAAAACCACTGATACGCTGGGTAGAGCAGGTAAGCCAGCATCGCACCAAAGATAAAAGGCGATATCAAACGCCAAATGAAGACGAACGCATTTAAAACCACATCGACATGAGCCAACGCTTGAAATAAAACCAACGCAAAGACAATCAAAGCCATTAACATTTTAAACAACGATTTACTCATAGGTACACTCCATACTGTGTTTATCCTAACACATTTAACGTACGCTTAAACAATTAAAAAGAGTCGATTTCTCGACTCTAGTTGGGCAATGATTTTAAATTGTTAAGCTTCGCCTTGTTCTTCTTCGTACTTCTTCTTATCCCAAGTCATGATGAATGGGTAGTAGATTAAACCAGTAACGACGAAGTTAACGACTTGAAGCAATACAACACGCACGTCACCACCACCGATATAGAAACCGGATAGGATAGCAGGCATTGTCCAAGGAGCAACTAAACCAGGTAGACGTCC
>JBLJAX010000108.1:0-9558 GCA_047637795.1 Erysipelotrichaceae bacterium
GTGTAAATTGATTGGTGCTCATATGACTCCTTTCGAGAGACAAAAAAGTAACGGAGACCCGTTACTTGAAAGCTTTTTTGAAACGATCGTAAATCGAGTCTTTTCCTTGGATTGTCTTGAGCTTTTCATAAAGCTCTTTTTCTTCACGACTTAACTTATCATCCACTTGTAGTTTGACCTCCACAAACTGGTCGCCTATGTTGGTGGAATTCAAATCTTTGACACCCTTTCCTTTTAAGCGGAACTGTGTGCCATGTTGGGTTCCTGAAGGAATCGTGAGTTCCACATCCCCATGAACCGTTGGGACATCGATCTTACAACCGAGGGTCGCATCGATGGCTGAAACAGGAACCGTGATGTAAATATGATTGCCTTCACGTTGGAAGAACTTATGTTTAGCAACGACGATTTCGATGTAGAGATCGCCATTTGGACCACCTTGTGCACCGCGTTCGCCTTTGCCAGGTACACGGAGTTGTTGGCCGGAATGGATGCCAGCAGGAATCTTGATGTCCACGGTGACGCGTTTCTTCTCATAACCGCGTCCATGACATTTCGAACATTTGTTGAGAATCTTCTTACCGGTACCCTGACATTCAGGACAGACACTCGAGGATTGGAAGACGCCAAACGGTGTTCTTTGTTGGGTGGTTACAGAGCCCTTCCCATTACAGGTTGGACACATCTGAACATCGGATTTACTATGCGCACCACTACCCATACAGACGGAGCATTGTTCCTCAACATCCAAAGAGATGCTTTCGGTCTTACCGAAGATCGCATCCATGAAGTCGACACGCATCTGCATCAATCGATCTTCACCTTTGCGGGGACCGGATTGACGGCGTTGGGATTGATTGAAGCCACCCCCAAAGAAGGATCCAAAGATATCATTGATGTCTTCAAAACCACCGGATTGGAAACCACCGAAACCACCAAAACCACTGTTGTCCATGCCTGCATGACCGAATTGATCATAATTGGCACGTTTTTGTTGGTCACTTAAAACTTCGTACGCTTCTTGTACTTCTTTAAACTTTACATCTGCCCCTTTTTCTTTATTGATATCAGGGTGATACTTTTTCGCAAGGCTTCGATAGGCTTTTTTGATGTCCGCTTCAGTTGCGGTTTTACTAATTCCTAACACCTCATAATAGTCTCGTTTATCTGCCATATTTAGCCCTCCAGGATAAAACCTAGGGAAATCCCTAGGTTAAGTTTTATTCTTTTTCTTTGAAATCCGCATCAACGACATTGTCGTCTTGTGGTCCAGCTGCTTGACCTTGTTGGTCTTGCGATTGATACATTGCTTCAGCCATTTGATGTGCCGCTTGTTCCAACTGATCGATCTTCTCTTTCAAGAGTTCGGTGTTGTTGTCATTTAAAGCCTGTTGAAGTTCATCACGTAATTTCGTGACTTCTGCTTTTTGTTCAGCTGTGACATTCGCATTCTCAGTTTCAAGGGATTTATTGATCTGATGAATGAATTGTTCAGCTTTATTCTTTAACTCAGCTTCTTCTTTCAAACGTTCATCTTCTGCTTTATGTTCTTCCGCATCACGAACCATGCGTTGGATTTCTTCATCACTTAAACCTGAAGATCCAGAAATCGTAATCGATTGTTTCTTATTCGAACCTTTATCCAAAGCGGATACGTGGACGATACCATTGACGTCGATGTCAAAGGTGACTTCGATTTGTGGTACACCACGTGGTGCAGCTGCGATGCCATCCAATTTGAAGAGACCTAAAGACTTATTGTCCTTGGACATTGGACGCTCACCCTGCAAGACATTGATATCAACCGCAGGTTGGTTATCCGCAGCCGTTGAGAAGACTTGGGACTTGCTGGTTGGAATGGTCGTATTGCGTGGAATCAAGGTCGTCATGACACCGCCCATGGTTTCAATACCTAAGGATAATGGTGTGACATCCAATAACAAGACGTCTTTGACATCCCCACTGATGACTCCACCTTGAATGGCTGCGCCTAATGCGACGACTTCATCCGGATTGACGGATTTATTCGGTTCTTTACCCAATTCTTGACGAACGAGTTCTTGAACGGAAGGCATACGCGTGGATCCACCGACCAACAAGACTTGGTGGATATCATTTTTCGTTAAACCCGAATCTTTCAATGCTTGACGAACCGGTCCGACACAACGATCAACTAAACTACGGGTCATATCTTCGAATTTAGCACGGCTCAAGCTGGTCTCGATGTGTAAAGGACCAGCGGCACCTGCGGAAATGAACGGTAAGGAAATTTGGGTGCTGACCATGGAAGAAAGATCTTTCTTCGCTTTTTCAGCACTTTCCTTGAGACGTTGCATCGCCATTTTATCTTGACGCAAATCAACGCCATTGTCTTTCTTGAATTGATCAACCAACCAATCCACGACAACGTTGTCAAAGTCATCGCCACCCAGCATGTTATCGCCTGCGGTAGCCAAGACTTCAAAGGTTCCGTCTGCTAATTCAAGGATGGATACGTCGAAGGTACCGCCCCCAAGGTCGAAGACCAAGACTTTTTGTTCTTTTTCTGTTTTATCTATACCGAAGGCCAAAGCCGCAGCCGTTGGTTCATTGATGATACGTTCAACTTCCAAACCTGCGATCTTACCCGCATCTTTGGTTGCTTGACGTTGTGCATCGTTAAAATACGCAGGTACGGTGATGACTGCTTTGGTGATCTTTTCGCCCAAGTAATCCTCCGCATACGCTTTGATGTATTGCAAGATCATCGCTGAGATTTCTTGCGGTGTATACGATTTGCCTTCTAAGCTAACTGTTTTGTTTGAACCCATCAAACGCTTGATGGACAAAACGGATTCTTTGTTGGTGACGACTTGGCGTTTTGCCGAATCCCCAACGATACGTTCACCGTTTTTATACGCAACCACGGATGGGGTTGTACGATTGCCTTCTGGATTGACGATGACTTTGGTTTCGCCGCCTTCCATGACGGCAACACAGGAATTCGTTGTTCCTAAGTCGATTCCGATAATTTTATTGCTCATAGTTGTGCTCCTTTTATTCACTTACTTTGACCAAGCTTGGTCTTAGTAATCGATCTTTCAATTTGTATCCCTTTTGTAAGACTTGTAGGACCTGGTTGCTTTCAACCCCTTCTACTTTTTCCATCATCAAGGGTTGATGGAAGTTTGGATCAAAGACTTGACCCTCTGCTACGATTTCTTCAACGCCTTCCTTTTTCAAGGATTCAATCAATTGATTATAGGTCATCAAGACACCTTTTGCGATCGCACTTTCCTTATCTTCAATGGTTCCCAATGCTCGCTCAAAGTTATCAATGACCGGCAAAAGATCCGATGCGAAGCTTTGGATACGATACTTCTTAGCCGTTTCCAAGTCTTGTTGGTTACGACGCTTGATGTTTTCCGCATCAGCATACGCCTTGAAGTAATCATTCTGAAGCTTCTTATTCAATTCTTCGAGTTCTTCGATCTTCGCCTCAAGTTTCTTGATTTTCTCAGTATGTTTGTCTTTTTTGTGTTCTGAATGTTTCTTCTCGTGATGTTCCTCAACGATTTCCGTTTCTAGTATTTCTTTTTCTTCACTCATGATGAATCTCCTTTTCCATAAACCTTTTCGATCGCACTGCTTAAGAATTCCATCAGTGCTACGACGCGGTCATATTCCATACGGCTGGGTCCAACCACCATGAGTTGTCCCGATTCTTGATCGTCCAACTGGAAGGTACTGGTCACAACGGCCATATCATCCAACCAAGCAATGCTGGAATGTTTGCCGTGTTCCAAACGCAGGTTGTTTTGGCTCGATCCAATCTCTTTCCAAATCTGACTGTTTTCAAACATGTTCATCAATTGTTTAAGCTTATTGATGTCCGTGAATTCAGGTTGATTGAAGACATTGTTCGTGCCACTCAAATAAAAATTCGTGTTTGCAAATTTGATGAATGCATTGAAGAAAGCTTGGAAAATGGCTTCATACTTCGAAATCGATTGCGCCAAAATTGGCTTGATCAATTGTAGTTTCGCCACCACCTGATCCAAGGTCGTCCCAGACAAACGTTCATTGAGGATGGCACAGAAATGCGCCAACTCTTCAACACTGATCTTTTCTTCAAATTGGAACACACGGTTCTCCGTATGCCCGGCATTGGTGATGAAGACCGCAACGGCTTTGTTTTGGTCGACTGGAAAGAGGTTGATATGCTCCAAGGTTTGTGTGCTTGCATCAGGTCCCAGGACCATCGACGTCAGATTGGTCATTTGAGCCAAAATATCACAACTCCGCTTGATGACTTCTTCAATGTTCAATTGACGATCAAAGAAGACTTCTTGTAATGCATATTCCAAGGAAGGTTCCATGCGATCCACCATCAAGTGTTCGACATAATAGCGATACCCTAAGGTCGAAGGAACACGTCCACTGGAGGTATGGGTCTTCTCTAAGTAACCCAAGTTTTCCAACTCCAACATCTCATTGCGAATGGTGGCGGATGAATACGAAAGATTAAAAGTTTCCATCAAAGTCTTTGAGCCAACTGGTTCCGCACTGGCGATAAATGATTCGACAATGGCTTTTAAGATCTCGATCTTACGACTACTTAACATTCCGTCACCTCCTTAGCACTCAATTAAGATGTCTGCTAATAGTATAGCACAGCTTTTAGCACTGTCAACATTTAAGTGCTAAAATATCCCTGATCCATAAAAAAATAGTCAAGTAATCTCGACTATTTATAAACGTATTTAGATAAGGCTCTATTTGTATTTTGCCTCGATCATCGCTTTGACCGATTCTGGTACAAACGGACTGAGATCCCCTTTGTTTACCGCAATCTGCTTAACAACCGATGACGATAAGAAGGAATATTTCGGACGTGTCAATAAGAAGACCGTTTCGATATCCTCAGCCAAAACCATGTTGGCGGTTGCTTGTTGGAGTTCATATTCATAATCCATAACCGCTCGAATACCACGGAAAAGAATTCTCGCTCCTGATTTCTTCGCATAATCCACTGTCAGACCGTGTTGGGCACTGACACTGACATTATCAAATTCTTTAATGATGGTATTAATCATCTCGAGTCGCTCTTCAACACTGAAATCAGAAGATGACTTTGTAGGATTATGCATGATGACCACTTCGAGATGGTCGACCAACGAACTGGCACGACGAATGATATCCAGGTGGCCTCGCGTGATCGGATCGAATGTCCCTGGATAGATGGCTTTTTTCATGTTGTCCTCCGCATGAAGTATAAGGCAATTCTACCATAGATGCTTGTTTTATCAAGCGCATACCCCTCTGGCAATTCAACAGTCTCATCCTTCAAACATTCATAGATAATCTTTGAATCATGGCTTGTGATGGGCTCCAATGCTTTAAGTACTTTTGCCAAATCTAGTTTTGCATACGGTGGATCCAGATATACTAAATCAAAAACTCTCTGTTTATTTTTTAAATAGCGACAGGCTTGAAATGCATCCATCCTTAATAAGGTCGATTCAGACTTGAAATCCAAGCTGTTGATATTTTCTTGAATGATCTGACAGGCTTCTCTCGACCCATCCACAAAAACCACATGTTCTGCCCCTCTGGATAAGGCTTCCAAACCGATATTGCCACTGCCTGCAAATAAATCCAGGATCAATTTATCCTCAATCCATGGCCCAATGCTTGCGAATAGGGCTTCCTTGACCACATCCAAGGTTGGACGTGTATTCTGACCAGGAAGTGCTTTGATGCTTCGGGATTTGCGTGAACCTGCAATGATTCTCATGTTTCAAGTTCCTCCCGATTCTGCTTAACAATCAGTGCTTGCGCAATACCCAAGCCAAACATAATGGACAGAGTGCTCGAGCCGCCGGATGATAGTAACAATAAAGGGACCCCTGTCAAAGGAATCAAAGCGGTGACGCCTCCCACATTCAAGACGAAGTGACTGAAGATATACATCGCGATTCCAACCAAAACCATACGTGTCTTCTCATTGTTCGCATTCAAGGCATGTTTTAATAAACGATAGATCAAAATGAAGTACAAAGCCACCACAAGCGCTACGCCTAAGAAGCCAAATTCTTCTGCCAAAACAGCCAAAATGAAGTCAGTCTTAGCAGCGGGTAGATAACCGTATTTTTGAAGACTCTTACCAAAGCCAACACCAGACCAACCACCTTTCACAAAGGCGACCAAACCATTGACCAATTGATACCCACTTCCATATTTATTTATAAAGGGATTGATGGTGTTTTCAAAACGTGAAACCATGTACGATGGTAGATTTAAAACATTCTTAACAAAATAGATTCCCGCTGGTGATAAGACTAAAAACGACAAGAGCACCGTAATAAGAATCAAAACAACGATTGTTACTTGTAGAGGAATCAACTTCTTATGCCCTGCCATTAAGAACTCAAAAACCACCATCACAAAGAGCACCACGCCCGTTCCTGTGTCTTTTTGAATCAAGATGATCAAGAGAATGGTCGCGCCGATGTAATAAAACGGAATTTGAATCAAATCGGATAAACGAATATTCTTCCCTCGTGCATCTCCAATATAAACCGCCAACAGGATGATCGCGCCGAGTTTTGCGAATTCACTGGGCTGGATGGTCATTCCCAATGGTAATTGAATCCAAGCTTGCGCTCCATTTACAGCTGGAAAAAAGAGAGGAAACAAAAGACTGATGAATAGAAACGCAGCTAATGGGATGATGTGGCGTTTGAAAAACATGATATTAAACATGCGTGCAAAAACGATGTATCCAATGTATCCGATGAATAAAAAAGCGAATTGTTTTGCCGCAACCAAGCCGAGTGCTTGCGCAGAGGTATTGGTGGTCATCGAAGCGGATATGATCATAAAGAAGCCGATGATGCCTAAGAGGATCATGGCGATTTGTATGGAAAGGTCTCTTCCTTTGGGGAGGCGTAAGCTGAGTCTCGGTTTTTTCATCACGCTTATTGTACCAAAAAACCATGCACCTGGTAGCGTAAAGAACGAACAAGTTTGATATTCAGTCGATGGGTTTGTATAATGAATTCATTGAGGATAAATCCATGGATAAACTAAAAAGAGATCTCAGTGAATTGGATGTTTGGTCGTTGGCCTTAGGGGCGATTATCGGTTGGGGTTGTTTCGTCCTACCGGGAAATAAATTCTTAAATGATGCAGGTCCCTTGGGTACTGCCATCGCACTAAGCATTGGTGCACTTATCATGATTTTCATAGCACGCAGCTATGGTGTCTTGATTCATCGTTTCCCCGTAGCGGGGGGTGAATTCACGTACGCCTATGTCGGCTTCAAACGTAAACATGCGTTCTTTGCGGCATGGATGTTGGGCTTATCCTACTTAAGTATCGTTCCACTCAACGCGACCGCCTTGGGTTTGATTAGTCGATATATGTTTCCAGGGATCATCCAAGTGGGTTATCTTTACACCGTCGCAGGTTGGGATGTCTATTTGGGTGAAATTGTCGTATCGAGTTTAACACTAATCTTATTAACTTTAGCGAACATTCGTGGCGTCAAACTTTTTGGCAATTTGGCAAAGTTCTTAGCCTTTGGATTAAGTGGTGGTATTGTCATTCTGTTCATCCTTACCTTATTCAGTCCGCAAGTGGACTTCAATAATCTTCAACCGCTCTTCTCCCCTCATAAATCGATGTGGGCTGGAATCTTATCCATTGTGGCAATTTCGCCTTGGGCTTTTGTAGGCTTCGACACGATTCCTCAAGCCTCTGAAGAGTTTAAATTCAATCCTAAGAAATCTTATCGTTTGATGCTTATCTCCATCATCATTGGTGCTTTGATGTACATCTTGGTCAACACAATGACCGCGATGGTTTTCCCATGGGTTGAATATCTACAAACACAACCGCATTGGGCTACTGGTGAAGCCGTAGAAATGGTCGCAGGTAAATTCGGTTTGTTCATTCTCGGCATCGCGATCCTAAGTGCGATTTTGAGTGGAATCAATGGCTTTCTCATGGCGACCAGTCGTTTGTTTCTGGGGATGGCACGTACGTATGCACTCCCTAATGTATTCGGGAAGATTCATCCCGTTCACAAGACCCCTTCCTTTGCGCTTCTATTCGTACTTGTGATTTCATTGATAGCGCCTTGGGTCGGTCGTGCAGCACTCTTGTGGATCGTTGATATGGCGAGCATCGGTGCAGCGATTGGCTATTTCTATACGTCCGCAACTGCGTTTGTCTTATATCTTCGTGATAAAAAGAATATCGAACTTAAAAAGAATGCACCTTTCGCATTCTTAGGGAGTCTATTTTCAATTGGTTTTGCCGTGTTGTTATTGATGCCTGGAAGTCCAGCTGTTCTTTCTACACCTTCATTGATCGCGTTGTTGGTCTGGGTCTTGATGGGCTTAGGCTTCTACTTAAGCTCCAAAGATTATCGTAAGGCATCGGATACTGAACTCGCCAAGAACTTTGGTTTAGAGGATATTCATGGCGACGCGTAAATCTAAATTTGATCGAATACTGCAAGATCCTTTGCGTAAGAATCTTGGTCAAATCGCTTTTGAACTCGCCATTTATTCGATTAAAGAGCGACGTTTCGCAAAAGAATACTTAAGCCGTTTGTTGTATCGAAAGAATAGCCTTCCTTTCAATAATTTCTTACGGGATGAGGAAATTGGCAAATTACAACTTTCTCGCATCTTACACAGTGATCAAAGTGCTGAAACCTTGATCAACAAGGTCAAGTTCTACGAGTTCTGTGTTCAAAACAACATTCCTACTCCGAAGATCATTGTCTATAATGAGAAACAGCTGTTTCATGATTTTAAACAAGCCTTTGAAATCAAAGATGTGAAACAGTTCATGGAATTGGCTAAAGCTTGGATTCAAGAATCCAAGCACCTAAGCATCTTCATCAAACCTGTGGATGGTAAAGGTGGAGCCAATGCCTATCGTTTGGATCTCAATTCCAATGAAGCTGAATTCAATACTGTTTTCAATGCGATCATCACGGCTCACTACATCATCCAAGAAACCATCATCCAACATCCGGATATCCAAATGGTTTCACCCTATTCCATCAATACCTTGCGTGTTGATACCTATAAGCCACTAAATGAATCCAGCCGGGTCATGAGTGCTTTGATGCGCTTTGGGCGTAAAGGTTTCGTCGTGGATAATCCAGGTTCATCGGGCGGTTTCTTTGTGCCTGTGGACATGCAGAATAAATGTTTGAGAGCACCTGGTCTTCAAATGATGGCGGTTGGCAATCATACCTATCATGAACATCCTGATACGCATGTCATCTTAGATAAACACTCCATTCCTTATTTAGATGAAGCATTCGCCTTGGTCAACCATGCTTGTGAGCTTTTGGGAGATCGTTTGATTGGTTGGGATGTATGCATTGGTCCTGAGGGTCCGATCATCATTGAAGGCAATCATAATTATCATATGGTCATGCAGGAAGTCGCTTATGGGGGTTATCGTAAACATCCTGATTTCATTCGTGTGCTTGCGGAAGAGAACATTCGTCCCTAATTCATTTCACTATACAAAAACTTAAGTTTACTTTATAAT
>JBLJAX010000109.1:0-20824 GCA_047637795.1 Erysipelotrichaceae bacterium
GATGAGTACCGAATAATTCATAGGTGTCCCCTTTGTGTTTTCATTATTATAACATAAACTATAGCAAATATCTTTTTACGTTTGTGGTTGTTTGAACCAATAAACAAGCTTATAATGATAATGCTTAGCTTGGTGCATTTATGCCGAAGAGGGAATCCATGAAATGGAGCTGTCCCAGCAACTGTAAATCAGGACAATAGGAAATAGCCACTGCATATGAGTATCGCTTCGATACGCTGCGGGAAGGTTCCTAGAGGATGAATGATTAGCCAGTAGACCTGCCAATATTAAGCGTAATTTTATCTTCTGGGAACAAGATAAAAAGACATTCGCCTGTCTTTTTAATACACATCCTAGATGTGTATTTTTTTGTAAAGGAGGCCCCCAACATGAAGAAAAACATCATTCGTATCGCTTTAGCATCGCTCTTATTCGTCGCATCCATTACCGCATATAACTACTTCACACGCCAAGGGAACGAAGGGTCAAAGGAAGTTCAAATCATCATTCAAGTCGATCAAGCTGATCAGGATCTAATCGTATTGGACGTCACTAAACGTACTGACGATGAAATGCTTGGGACATTCCTTGAAACAGTATTGGAAGAAGAAGGTTTGGAGATTGAATTCGCAGGCAATGTGACGGATCAATTTGGTCGCTACATCATCGGTATCGGTGAACATGTGACAAAAGACAGCACAGTAGGACCTTGGTGGTTATTTAACTCTTCCACTAATCCAGACTGTGTCAGTGCTGGTTTCTGTCCGGGTGTAGATATCACCCCTTTATACGACAAAGATATTTTCATCTTTGACTTCACTTCGAGTTATTAATCATGTTTACCGTCCGTAAACTTGTCCTCCTTTCCCTATTCGCTGCCTCAGCACTTGCCCTACAAGTCAGTTTATCGTTTCTTCCCAATGTGGAATTGGTGACCTTGTGGTTTTTGTTGCTGGGCTGTGTTTTGACCTTTAAAGAAAGCCTTGTGGTTGTCTTTGTGTTCAGCATCCTAGAAGCCTTGGTTTGGGGCTTTGGGGATTGGGTAGTGGCTTATTTATGGATCTGGTCACTCTGGATATTCATTGTTCAGATTGCTAAATCAATTATTAAGGATAAGGCCAATCTCTGGGCGCTGCTGGGTGCGCTCTATGGTTTTGCCTTTGGTTTCTTATTCTCAATCCAACATGCGCTCTTGTATGGATTCAATATGGGTGTGATTTACTGGATTCGGGGCATTAGTTTTGACATTATCCATGCATTCTCGAATTATAGTCTTATACTAATTTTGTATAAGCCTTTATCGAATTTATTGAGCAAGTTGCTCAGAAAGTGGGGATAATATGCCAGTAACAACCAAAACAGGTGATCGTGGAACGACCGCCATCAAGAATGGACGTGTATTAAAGAATGATCCCATCATTGAAGCTCTTGGCAACATTGATGAGTGCAGCAGTCTGATCATTCATATGCAAGCTGAATTAGGCTTGGATAAAGAGCCTTGGGCTAAAATCGTACGTGAACTCTATGAAATCGCAGGCTATGTTTCACGTTATCAAAATGAGATTGATTTAGATGCGGCGATTAAACGCTTAGAAGAAACCATTGAAGCCAAACAAGGTCACTATGCAAACTTTATCTATCCGTTCGATGATCGTCGAGCCGCTTTTTTGCACTATGTTCGTACCGTTGTTCGACGTACAGAACGCTCATTGGTTACCGTTCATGAAACACAAGCCATTGATGCTCAAGTTTTCCAATACATCAATCGTTTATCGGATTATATTTTCGTTCAAGAATTGGTCTAGTTTTTGGACAGATGAATCGATTTCATCATGTAAATCATTTTCAAGAAAGAATTCTACTGTCCTATGGTAGAATGGAAATTACTTAAAGGGGAATTTTTATGAGCTATACACAATCCACAATTACAAAATTGAATGCGGATATCCGTAGTCACTTCCATCATATCTTCACCATCGAAGATGGTTTTAAATTGACACACAGTGGTGTCAGTCGTTTAGTCATGTTGGATCGTTACTCACAAAAAGACCGTAGTTTAAAGACTTTGGGCGTCGATGATGTTGTCGTTACCATCGTTAAAGAAGATCCAAAGTTCCCATCACGCGGGATTGGTCAAGTCATTGAAATCAATCGCGAAGAAGAATGGGTCAAGATTCAATTGGAAGATGAGTTCAGAGCTTCATTGGAAGATGAAACCGAAGCTTTGACTGGAATCATCCGCCGTCCTTTTAAACAAATCGATAAACCGTTAGAAATCTATTATGAACAAATCGCTAAACGTGTTGGTAAGTCCTTGGCTTCCACGGAACAAACGGATGCGCTTAAGGATCAATACAGTCAACTCTTTGCGGAAGAATTGGCCGAGATGAATGTAATCCCGGCTGGTCGAGTCCTTTATGGAGCTGGCAGTCAGACGCAAGTCACTTACTTCAATTGCTTCGTGATGCCGTTCATTCATGATTCACGTGGTGGTATTTCCAATCATCGTAAAGAAGTCATGGAGATCATGTCCCGTGGCGGCGGTGTCGGAACCAATGGTTCGACATTACGTCCAAAGGCAGCCCCTGCAAAGGGTGTTGGTGGCAAATCCAGTGGTGCCGTCAGTTGGTTGAATGATATTGCGAATCTGACGCATTTAGTTGAACAAGGCGGTTCACGTCGTGGTGCTCAAATGATCATGTTGGCAGATTGGCATCCAGATATCATTGAATTCATTATCTCTAAAATGCAGAATCCAAGGGTTCTGAAGTGGTTGATGGAGAATTCAAAGGATGATCAAATCCGTCATGAAGCGGAACGTAAACTAAAATTCACCGCTTTATCGCGAATTGAACGTGAAATCTATGAATCGTTAGCAGAAAATAAACAAGTTCCTGTACATGTCTCTGATTATGCACGTGAACGTTTAGCAGATGGTGGCACACTCAATGTCGTGAATCCTGAATTCTTATCGGGGGCAAACATCTCCGTAACCTTGACACGTGATTTCATGAATGCGGTCAAAGCAGATGGCATGTTTGAACTTCGTTTCCCTGATTTAGAAAATTATACGAAAGAACAAAAAGAAGTCTATGATCGCCATTGGCATGAAATCGGTGATGTGCGGGATTGGGTCAAGATGGGTTACCCTGTTAAGGTCTATCGTTCCATCCGTGCTCGTGACTTGTGGGATCTCATCAGTTTCTGTGCGACCTATTCCGCAGAACCTGGTATCTTCTTCATTGATAATGCGAATGACATGACCAATGCGAAAGCCTATGGTCAAAAAGTTGTCGCAACGAACCCTTGTGGTGAACAACCCCTTGCGCCGTATTCTGTTTGTAACTTAGCGGCCATCAATCTCGCGAACTTCGTGGATCGCAAGAGTGGTGAAGTCTTATACGATAAACTCAGTCGTACGGTTGCCTTGACGGTTCGTATGCAAGACAATGTCATCGATGACACACCTTACTTCTTAGAACCGAACCGTGAACAAGCCTTAGGCGAACGTCGTATTGGTTTAGGTGTCATGGGTCTTCATGATTTGTTGATTTGGGCGGGTAAACGTTATGGTTCCGTCGATTCGATCAACACCATTGATGAAGTCTTCCGTGTCATTGCGGAAACAGCTTATATGACTTCTGTGGAATTGGCTAAGGAAAAAGGTTCATTCCCATTCTTGACCAGTCGCGAAGCCTTTATCAATACGGGCTACATGCGTACGATGAACGATGATGTTCGTCAAGCCGTTCTTGATCACGGTATCCGCAACTCACACCTCTTAACGATTGCGCCAACAGGCTCAACCGGAACCATGGTGGGTGTATCGACCGGTTTGGAACCTTACTTCTCCTTCTCTTACTTTAGAAGTGGACGTTTAGGCAAATACATTGAAGTGAATGCTAAGATCGTAGAAGACTGGTTGGAATTCCATCCAGAATATACAAAAGAAACTTTACCCGATATCTTCGTAAGTGCCATGGAACTCTCCCCAGAGGAACATGCGGATACACAATGTGCGATCCAACGTTGGATTGATTCTTCCATCTCTAAGACTGTCAATGCCCCTCGTGGTTTCTCAGTTCGCCAGGTTCAAAAGATCTACGAACGTTTGTATGATGGCAAAGCTAAGGGTGGTACCGTCTATGTGGATGGTTCACGTGACAGTCAAGTTCTCTCATTGACTAATGATGAGGATGCGAACTGGGCACAAATGGACATCGTGCATGACTTCGGGATCAACGTCAAAGAAAAACAAGTCGATGAGAAGAAAACAGACTTGCGTGCCGATCGTCAAGATCGAAACATTGGTGTTGAAGTTGGGGACATTTGTCCAATTTGTTTAGAAGGTACAGTTGAGGAAATGGGTGGATGTAACACCTGCACCAACTGTAATGCTCAATTGAAATGTGGTCTATAGGAAATTCTTCGGAATTTCCTTTTTCTTAACACTTTTGTCACATCTTAGGTTTATGCTTTGCGTGTAGATCTATGGAGGACCCTATGAAAAAGATACTTGGCTTAGCGCTAATTGTTCTTATATTACTATTCGCATCTGTTAAATTTAATGAATATCAAAGAAATACATACTTTACAGAATTAGATGACAATACCGTATTGGAAGTTGAAACCACAGAGTTGAAATCAATGTTGGATATCCTTTACCAAGATGAATACAATACAAAATCTACTTATGAGGAAATCATCGATGAATTTGGACCAAATATTCTTTATAACAATCTAATTCAAGCAGAAGCTCAGCACATGAATGCATTAGAGCGCATCTATACTCGCTACGATATCCAAATTCCTAATATGGATGCCAGAACGCCTAATCTTCCCGATAACCTACTTGATACCTATACTTTAGGCAAAAAAGCCGAAGAAGCGAACATCACACTTTATGATAAGTACTTAGATGAAGATTTGCCTGAAGATATACGTTTCACGTTTGAACGTTTGATGAATGCCTCATACCATCATTTGAACGCTTTCAATCAAGCAATCGCAAATGACGGCAATCTTGATTCATTTTACATGATGCGACAAGGTGGCATGCGAGGTCGTGATTTTAGAAGTCGTCCTTAATTCAGTAGTATACTTCAGCAGGCTTGTATACGATTCGATGAAGTAAATATCTCAATAATAATCCTTAATGTGAGCTTAATAATTGTATAAGCGTTCAATCAAATGAACGTTTTTTATTGTTTTACATGATTTGACACATGTTTGAAATGAAGGTACATTAACCCATAAGAAGGTAGGAATTTAAAATGATATTAGAAATTAAGAATCTGAATAAATCTTTTGCGGACCATCATGTTTTACAAGATGTTTCGTTTACCATTACTTCCGGTAAAGCCATGGGTTTCCTAGGTCGAAACGGTGCTGGAAAAACAACAACGATTCGCTCTTTAATGGATGTTTTCAAAGCAGACAGTGGTGAATTTCTTTTAGACGGAAAACCCTTCAATCCAAACCATTACAGAGTTGGATACCTTCCAGAAGAACGCGGACTCTACAGTAAAGAAAAAATATTACACCAACTCATCTACTTCGCTACCCTTAGAGGTGCAGAACCAAAAGCTGCCAAAGAGAGTGCAGAATATTGGTTAGAACGCTTCGGACTTACCTATGCCAAGAACCACAAGTTGGAAACGTTGTCCAAGGGCAATCAACAGAAGGTCCAAATTGCACAAGCTTTGTTAAATGATCCCGAAATCATCATTCTGGATGAACCTTTCAGTGGTTTGGATCCCATCAATTCACAAGTCCTTAAAGATGTGATTAAGGAATCGATCGCTGATGGAAAATTATTGATTTTCTCAAGTCATCAGATGAATTATGTCGAAGAGTTCTGCGATGAAATCACCTTGATTGAAGATGGCAAGATCATCCTTCGTGGTAATCTCAAAGAGATAAAACGTGATCTTGGCCAAAAACGTTTGCGTTTGGTTTTAAGTAATCTCACACACAGCAATGCTAAGCTCAACTTAAAAGAGATCATTAAAGATATTGAAGTGACAGAAGATGCTCATACATTGATTATCGAATTGCTCAACAACAAAACTAAAACACAATTGCTTCAGGAGCTGATTGAACACAAAATTGATATTGAGTCCTTTGCGAATTATGAGCCAAGTTTATATGACATCTTTGTAAGGGAAGTGGGTGAAGAGCATGCATAATGTCATGAAAGTCTTTCGTTTCGAATTGAATGGTATTTTAAGTAAGAAGTCAGTTCGAATTTCGACGCTGATCATGTGTATCTTTATTTTTATCGCATCGAGTATTCCTACCATTATTACGGTCTTCTTCCCAAGTGATGAAGAAGTTAATCAAAATGAAATGGGTTTAAATGCATCTGAGCTTGGCTTTACCTTTATCAGTGAAGACATCCAAGTCGAAGATTTGGAAATCTACTTGGGCGATAATCTTATTGTTTACAATGATGAGCAAAGCCTACGAGACGCGGTCGTCGAAGGAACCATCCTCACAGGTTTTTTGATAAAAGATGCCCACTCGTTTACGACCATCATCCAGAATAAAGACATGTATGGTTATGCAACACAGAGTTTAACAATGATCTTACAACGAATCAACCGCGATCGGGCGTTCCTAGCGAACAACATCGATCCGCAAGTGATTGACACACTGTCAAATCAACCCATCGCGACAAGTGAAGAAATCTTGGGTAAAGATGCTCAGTCCAGTTTCTTACTTGCCTATATCTTGATGTTTGCGGTTTATATGCTTGTCATCATGTATGGATCGTTCGTGTCGACTTCAGTCGCTCGTGAAAAGGATAGCCGCACCATGGAGATCCTCATCACTTCCACGAAGCCAAGCGCTTTGATCATCGGTAAGGTTTTTGCGAATGCGGTCGGTGGCCTTTTGCAATTATCGATGATTCTAGCCACAGGAATTGTTGGCTATTTACTAAATCAAAGCAATTATCCAGAAGTCCTAAGAACGATGTTGTTTAGTGGTCTATCATGGGATGCCATTGTGACCTTTGCGTTGTTCACTTCGATTGGTTACTTACTCTATCTATTTCTATATGCCTCATTGGGATCTTTGGTTTCTAAAGTGGAAGATGTTGGGTCCGCTGTGACACCCATAACCTTGCTGTTTATCGTAGCCTATGCCATTGCGACAATCGGTTTAAATGCACCGACCAACCCTGCCGTAAAAATTGGTTCTTTCGTTCCTTTCACTGCAATCATGGCGATGCCGATTCGTTATTTCATGACGTACGTCCCCTTGCTTGATATTTTGATTTCATTGACACTTATGATTGTGACCACTGTTTTGTTAGCAATCCTCTCCATTAAGATCTATCGTCTTGGATCGCTAAGCTATGGAAACAAACTCAGTCTAATCAGTGCTGTAAAGCTCATCCTCTCTAAAGAGGACAAGAAGCTTTAATTCAAAAGCAGACCTTTATCATTCTAAAGGCCTGCTTTTTTTATACTTGTTAGGACATGCTTTGAAGCTAATTAGAGAAGCATTATCCTATGCAATATCCTCGATGAAGTGCACTTCATACTGATTCCAATACTTCATGAATGTACGATCTTGCCCATCAAGATTCAATTGATACATTCTAAACGTGACGGGGATGTTCTTGGGTTGCCACTGTTCTACATAGGAATACTTATATTCCATCCCAAGCTTTTTCATCACTTCACCACTACGAGGATTATGCATATCGTGCGTCGAAGTGATGTAAGTATAACCAGCTTCTTTTAACTGTTCAATAACTGCTTGAGATGCCTCCAACGCAATCCCTTTATGCCAGTGTTCTTGCATCAGAGCATAGCCGAAGTCATGTGATTCATCATTAGATAACCAAACATATCCGATTGGAAGATTATCCTCCTTTAGACAAATCGCATATCGATAACACTCACCTTTATCATACTCATTTAAAAAACGTTCTTTTAAAAAGGTATCCGCTTCTTCCCTATTTTTCACAGGAAACCATGGTAAATAGGTATTGACTGTTTCATCGTTTAAAAACTTAAATAACGCTTCTACATCATTTTGAGTAAAGTTTCGAAGGATTAATCTTTGAGTAACGTGTATTGAATTACTTTTAATAAGCATGTCATTCTCCCTTAAGTAGAAAACCCGAAGCAAGAAATGTTTCGGGTTGATTTTATTAATCGCGATTACGCATATGTGGGAATAAGATGACTTCACGAATGGTTTCACTGTTCGTAAGCAACATGACCAAGCGATCGATCCCTATGCCCAAGCCACCGGTTGGAGGCATGCCATATTCCAAAGCTTCTACGAAATCCACATCCATCTCGTTGGCTTCATCATTCCCCAAATCCTTTTCAAGCATTTGAGCTTCGAAGCGTTCACGTTGATCAATTGGATCATTTAATTCAGAGAATGCATTGGCATACTCACGACCATCGATGAAGAGTTCAAAACGATCGGTGAAACGTGCGTCTTGTGCGTTCTTCTTTGCGAGCGGTGAAATTTCAATCGGATGTCCATAGACGAAGGTCGGTTGAATCATCTTCGCTTCTGCATAGTGTTCAAAGAATAGATTCAAGATATGACCAAAGGATTGTTGGTGCTTGAGGACTTCAATATGATGTTTCTTAGCAACCGCCAATGCTTCCTCTAAAGTGTTGATTTCAAAGAAATTGACACCACAGGCTTCATTGACCGCATCCACCATGTGGACTCTACGATAAGGACCCTTCAATTCAATGGTTTTATCCAACCATGGAATGCTTGTTTCATTTAAGGTTTCCATTGCGACAGACTCAATACAGTTTTCGATGACTTCCATCATCCCTTCCATATCTGAATACGCAATATAGGCTTCAACCGTTGTGAATTCAGGATTATGTTTTGGACTCATGCCTTCATTTCTGAAAAGACGTCCAATTTCATAAACACCTTCCATACCACCAACAATCAAACGCTTCAGAGGCAACTCTGTTGCGATACGGAGATAGAAATCCATATCCAAGGTATTGTGATGGGTCACGAAAGGTCGTGCCGCAGCACCCCCTAGAATCGGTTGTAAGACCGGTGTTTCCACTTCAATCAAACCAATGCCATCAAAGTAATGTTGGAGTGCACGAATGATCCGTGGTCTTAACATCGCCACACGTCTTGCGTTTTCATTGACGATCAAGTCGACATAGCGACGACGATAACGTTCTTCCACATCCGCTAAACCATGGAATTTATCCGGTAAAGGTCGTAATGCTTTCGTCAAATGCGTTAACTTTTCCGCCTTAACCGAAAGTTCCCCATGATTGGTTCTAAAGACTGTTCCTTCAATCCCAACGATATCCCCTAAGTCGGCTTCTTGAAAGACTTCAAATTCAAGCTCAGTCAAAGCATCTTTACGTAGATAAACTTGAATCTGGCCATCACGATCCAAAAGATGCATGAAGCCAGCTTTACCCATTTCACGTTTGGTCATGATGCGACCAGCAATCACAACCGCTTGATTGATTTCTAAAAGTTCTTCTTTTGTTTTATCGTGATATTGCGTTAAGATCTCAGCACTGTGATGGGTCGGTTTATAAGCCGACCCAAAAGGTTCGATTCCTTTAGCACGAAGTGCTTCCATTTTCTGGCGTCTTACACGCTCATATTCATTTAAGTTCAATTCATCCATAGTTTACCTCATTCCGCATTCAATAAGCTTGCGGCATAGTCCTTTAATATTCTATCAAATTCCACATAGCTTTTCATCATTGAGATGCCCTCTTTGACACGATGACTATGCGGTAAGCCTTTGAGATACCAGCTTAAGTGTCCACGCATCTCTTTTAGAGCAATTTCTTCACCTTTAAATTCAATCAATTTCAAGGCATGTGTACGTGCAATCGCAAATCGTTCTTGAATGTCAATCATGGTATAGGCTTCATTGTTCAAACCTTTGATCAACTCTTCAATTAACCAAGGTTGACCCAGAACACCACGTCCAATCATGATCGCATCCGCTTTGGTGAAGTCTAAGACTTCTTTCGCTTTGGCGATCGATGTGATATCACCGTTGGCAATGATTGGAATCTTCGCATTGGCTTTCACTTGACGGATTAAATCAAAGCGAGCTTCACCACTGTACATCGCTCCACGTGTACGACCATGAATCGCAAGGGCACTGGCACCTGCTTTCTCTAAGCCTGCTGCCATTTCCAACACATTTAGATGGGCTTCATCCCAACCCAAACGTGTTTTAACGGTTAATGGTTTCTTAATTTCTTTAACAATGGCTTCCACAATCTTAAAGGCATGGTCTGGTGTTTTCATCAAGGAAGCACCCCCTGAGCCTTTCACGATCTTAGGTACAGGACAACCCATGTTGATGTCAATCACATCACAGTCTGTATTTTGATCTAAATAGACAGCAGCTTTGACCATCGAGTCAATGTCTTCTCCAAAGAGTTGTAAAGCAATTGGATGTTCATCTGGCATCACCTGTGTCATCTCAATAGTTTTGATGTTTCGATATACAATGGCTTTATCTGAAATCATCTCACTGTAGATTAAAGCAGGATGATAGTTCTTAACGATTGAACGAAAAGCAGGGTTGCTTACCCCTGCCATTGGTGCAATGACGATTTGATTTTGTAATTCTAAGTCTTTAATCTTCCACATTAATTCTTTACCAAAATCGACCTTAACTCATCATCACTGAAATGATACTTTGTATTACAGAAATGACAAGTCATCTCAGCCCCATGGTCCTGATGAATCATGACATTCAATTCTTCCTCGCAAACCGTACCCAAAGCCTCAAACATACGATCACGACTGCAGCTGCATTGGAATTTTACCGTGCTCATGCCCATGACTTGAACGTCTTGGAATAATGATTTGAGTAAGCTTTCTGGTGTGAAGCCTTCATGAATCAACTGAGATATTGGTTTCAAGTGATTGATCACATCTTCCGCAATCATGATATCTGCTTCACTCGCAAAAGGCATCATCTGTATCAAGAGACCTCCAGCTGAAATGACTTTATTGTCTTCCCCAACTAAAACACCCAACGACACTGCCGAAGGTGTTTGCTCACTCAAAGTGAAATAGTAGGCAAAGTCTTCCGCGATCTCACCTGTCTGAAGTTTTACAGTTCCTGTGAAATCATCTTTCAAACTCAAATCCTTGATGACACGTAAGGTCCCATCGGTCCCAACCGCTGCCCCAACATCCAACTTCTTGGTTTTTTCATTGATGATTTGAACTTCTGGATTTGCGACAAATCCTCGTACTTCACAAAAACTATTTCCATCCGCAAGAATGGTGCCTAAGGGACCACCCCCGTTGATTTGAATCATGACTTTTTCTTTATCCGACTTTAACATCGAACCTAAAATCGCACTCATTGTCAAAGTACGTCCTAATGCGGCTGAAGCCGTTGGGTATGTTTGGTGGCGTTCACACGCCTCACGAACCGTTTCGGTACTATCTACGACAATGATGCGAATTGCACCTTGATGTGCTAAACCTTTGATTAATGTATCCATAGTAACTTCCTTTCGTCAAAAAACCCCTGTGATCAGGGGTTAAGCTCCAATGACAGGAGTATCGTTGTATGCTCTGCCTTGTACAATATTCTCAATATTTTCAGCAGTAAGTGTTTCATTTTCAAGCAATGCGTCCACAAGTTGATCCATCAAAGGACGGTTTTCTTGAATCAAACGTTTTGCATGATCATAACATTCATCAATGATGCGACGGACTTCTTTATCGATTTCAAAGGCAATTTGACCTGAATAATTCGAAGAATTGCTGTAGTCACGACCTAAGAATACATTACCACCACTGTGTTCATATTGAATCGGACCTAAGTCACTCATTCCATACGACATAACCATCTCACGTGCAATTTTAGTAGCACGTTCAATATCCTGAGAAGCACCTGTTGAAATTTCATTGAATACGATATCTTCCGCAACACGACCACCCAATAAACCTGTGATCTTAGCTTGTAAGTCTGTTTTCGTAAGCATAAACTTCTCTTCACGCGGCGTCATCAAGTTATAACCACCCGCTTGACCACGCGGAATAATGGTAACTTTTTGCACCATATCTGAAGACTCAAGTTTCAAACCAATGATGGTATGACCCACTTCATGATACGCAACCAATCGTTTCTCACGATCGCTGTAAATTTTGGATTTCTTTGCTGGACCACCAATGACACGGTCAATGGCCTCATCCAAGTGATGCATACTGATGACTTCCACATTTTCACGAACCGCTAAGATAGCCGCTTCGTTCAATACGTTTTCTAAATCCGCACCACTGAAGCCAGGTGTACGATTGGCTAAAGCTTCAAGATCAACTGAAGCATCTAATTTTTTATTACGTGCATGAACTTTCAAGATTGCGGTACGACCACGACGATCCGGTAAACTTACCGTGATTTGACGGTCGAAACGACCTGGACGCAACAAAGCTGGGTCCAAGACATCAGGACGGTTGGTTGCGGCAACAATCACAACGCCAGAATTATCTGTAATTCCATCCATTTCAACCAAAAGTTGGTTAAGAGTTTGTTCACGTTCATCATGACCACCACCTAAACCTGTACCACGTTGACGACCGACCGCATCGATTTCATCGATAAAGATGATACAAGGCGCGGTTGCTTGAGCCTTTTTGAACATATCACGAACACGACTTGCCCCAACCCCGACGAACATTTCGACGAAATCAGAACCCGAGATTGAATAGAATGGTACTTCAGCTTCCCCAGCGACAGCTTTAGCCAATAAGGTTTTACCTGTACCCGGTGAACCGACCAATAAGACACCCTTAGGAATACGTGCGCCCATTTTAGCAAATTTCTTAGGATTCTTCAGGTACTCAATGAGTTCCTGCATTTCTTCTTTTTCTTCATCACAACCCGCGACATCATCAAAACGAACTTTGATGCCACCTTCGAGCTTCGCTTTCGAACGCCCGAACTCAAAAGCCTTGTTGTTTCCGCCACCATTCATTCTTGATAACATGAAGAAGATAAAAAAACCAAAGATAAGTAAAGGTAAGATGCTTGAGACCAGGTCCCAGAACGTATTCGTCTCATACGCATCAATGATGGTGACTTCATCACTCTTCGCATTGACTAAATCAATGATCGTATTGGTTTGAAGTTCTGTGTTCGGTACATTCAGACTGTATGGAACCGCGACACCTTTAGAATCGGTGTAAAGCCCCTCAATCTTAAGCACAACCTCACTGATGGTCACATTGCTGCTATCTACTTGATTCTTGTTTAATAATTCCACATACTGCTGATACGTAATCGTCGTATCGGTGGTATTGAAATTCATAAACATTAAACTTATGACTGCAAGCATCACAAATAAATATGGGATAAGTGCAGCGAGCTGTTTATTGTTTTTCATTCAATGATACACTCCTTTTATTGATAACATTCATCTTTTAAAACGCCGACATACGGTAAGTTACGATATTTCTCATCAAAGTCCAATCCAAAACCAATGACAAATTCATTGGGAATGGTGAAACCCACGTAGTCCGCATCGATTTGCACAACGCGTCGCGATGGTTTGTCCAACAAACTGACGATACGCATGCGTTCACAGCCTTTGTTTTCCAAAAGTTCCTTAACGGAATTCAAGGTTCTACCGGTATCTACGATATCTTCAACCAATAGGATGGATTCTCCTTTGATTGAACGATCCAAGTCTTTAATGATACGGACATCGCCAATGGATTCTGTGCCTTCATAACTGGACACATCCATAAAGTCGATTTCCACATCGAGTTCAATATATTTCATGAGCTTCGCCAAAAAAGGCACGGACCCTTTTAAGAGAGATACCAAGATAGGGATCTCATTCAATTCTTTATAATCCTGCGTGATCTGAGCACCCAATTCCTTGCAGCGCTGTTCAATTTCTTCTTCTGATACGAGTACTTTTTTTACGTCTTTATGCATAAATGCCTCCACAATACGCTTATTTTATCATATAACATTCAATTGTGTCAGTTGAAACACCAAGTTGTTGTTTATGATGTGATATGTATATTAACTCATTTGATGCATTAAATACAAGTGGCCAGCTTTCGCGTTGTTCCAAAGGTATTCTATGCTTGATGAACCAGCGCTGACAAGCGCGTTTGATTGAAGGGTCCAAGTCCTTCATTACTTGTCTGTAATTACGAATCATTAAAGGAAAATCAGATGTTTTGCACACAAATTTTTGGCCATCATCAAAGCTTTCATATTGGAATCGAATGGGTTCAATCATTGTCTCTTTCAATTGAACACTAATTGCATAATCTTCAACCTTTGGTACAAGTCGAATCATCTTATACTGCTTGATTAAACGTAGTGTTTCATTCAAAGGATGTACAATGCTTTGCGCTTCTTTCAATTGCCGATCCAACTCTTCAAGATATGCATTGGATAATGCAGGCTTAGCACCTTGTTGAATCAACCAATGCATCAAAAACAACGGCCACTCCTTACTCAGATCCAAGTATTCTTTTTCAGAAAAAGACATTTGAGCCAGTTGAGATGCATAGCGTTTCAAATAAGTTTGCCGCTCAAGGTTTAGCGTGTTCTTTTCATCATGCAAGGATTCAATTTGATCGTTTGTCATTTTCTCAATAACTGTACGAATTTGATTACGTGTGTAATCAAGACTGAGATTGCTTTCATCCAAGCCATATGAAATATAGTTTGACTCACAGTAATCCATCAAATCCTTCTTGCTTAATGATAAGAGTGGTCGGACCAAACGCACACCCTTCATTTCAATTTCAGTTTTAAGCCCAAACCAAGTCACACATGAATGACGTTGTTTCTGAAATAGATAAGTTTCTAGATCGTCATCCTTATGATGAGCAACCATCATACCATCCGCATGTGAAGAATGTATGACAGAACGACACTTCTCATAGCGATATTCACGCGCGGCCATTTGAAAGTTCCCCTCTAAATCCAAGGCGTCAAACACATGAATTTTAATGGAACGTTCTTTACAGTAGTTTTCAACAATACTTTGATCACGATTTGCGGTCTCTCGTTTATGATAATTGACATGCACGACTTCAAAAGCCATGCCTTGCTTGTAACATAAATCAAGCAAGGCCATGGAATCCGGTCCACCCGATACGGCTAGAACCCATTTTGAATCTTGATATTCTTCTAGGACTGTCATTGTAAACAGTATACTTCAGTCCAACTAGTCTTTAAATAGGCAAGTCGCCAAGATTTTACGGATGTACATCAAGTCTTCATCTTGTGAATCAAGATGACCAATTACATTGATGACGCGATTAGGATTGATAAATTTCGCATCATTTAAAAATAAAACCGATGGTTTGTGCAAACCACAACGTTGTCCAAATGGCATGAGATGTCGCTTTCCCTTAGGATTGGTTTCTGGGTGAAAGGCTTCTGCATAGGTCGTCGGATTGGATGTCATTGGAATCGTCAAGACTTTTCCATTGATCCTAGAGATGATCAACCCAAAGTGTTGATAACCGGCTTCATTTAAATACGCTTGACCATAATCGATATAGCACACATCACCAACCTTTACATCATGGCGTTCATCAACCCGCCAGGCAGATCGCGTCATATAATTCTGTGTGCTCAACATCATCTTAATCACTTCTTTTGGATTCAATCTCGATACAAAAGACTTAAAGCGATGTAAAGTCTCTTCGACATATTCTTCACTATCGGTATGCCCTTCATTACTGGCGTGTATGAGTTCTGAATAAAAATTGTCCATAAATGGTCCTCCACTTATAGATACGCAGCGTAATGAAGTTCTCCTAAGAAAAAAAGAATCTTTTTAAAGATTCTTTTAACCGACTAAATGTAAGTTTTCAAGCATGATGCCAGTACCTTCGGCAACACACTTCAACGCATTCTCTGCCACATAGACAGGAATACCCAATTCATTCATTAGCAACTGATCCATGCCATGAAGCAGTGCACCACCACCCGTCAAAACAATACCGCGTGTTACGATATCCGCTGACAATTCAGGTGGGGTTTGTTCAAGTACGGTACGACATGCACGAACAATGTCTTGAAGACTTTCGTGAATCGCTGTTTCCGTTTCATCTGAAGTCATGGTGATCGTGTGTGGCAAACCTGTTACCAAGTCACGTCCACTCACTTCCATGGAATCCATGCGGGATCCACGCCAAGCGGTCGCAATCCTTTTCTTCATTTCTTCAGCAGTACGATCCCCAATTAAGAGTTTGTATGTTTCTTTGACATATTTAATGATGTCTTTATCCATACGATCGCCTGCAATCTTCAATGAAGAAGATGTTACGATTTCACCCAACGATAGAATTGCTACGTCTGTGGTACCACCACCAATGTCTAAAACCATGTTTCCTGTAGGCTTCGCAATGTCCAAACCAGCCCCAATCGCCGCAACTTTTGGTTCTTCTTCGATATAGACACGCTTTGCTCCTGCACGATAAGCCGCATCACGAATCGCATTCCGTTCAACTGACGTGATATTCGAAGGACAGCAAATCAAAATCGTAGGACGTGAAAACATTCCTTTTAACTTTAATTTTTTGATGAAATAGTTGAGCATCATTTCTGTGACTTCAAAGTCCGCAATGACGCCATCTTTCAAAGGACGAATCGCTTGGATGCGACCTGGTGTACGTCCCAACATATCTTTCGCGTCAGAACCGACCGCTAAACATTTTCGTGTTTCAGTTTCAATCGCTACAACAGAAGGCTCATCCAAGACAATGCCTTCACCTTTTACATAAATTAATACATTTGCAGTACCTAAATCGATACCGACTGCTTTTGAAAACGCCATAAATACCTCCATCTCGATAAGCATACCCATTATAGCACAAAGAAATTAAAACGCTAGAAAGATAAATCAAGACCCAATAAGAACTGAGTCGCTAAAAATGATAATGCCATTGAACATAGAATCAATAGAACTTGAGCCTGCATTGTTTTACTTGGATAAATGAACTTATTAAAGTTGATCGCACTTAAGCCATACATACTTACTGCAAAATTAATGAAATAGAGCGCCAACTGAATATAAGGATTCATTCTACTGACCACCAAGACCAATACGATTCAAAGCCTTCAACAAAGCAATCTGTGCACGCTTCGCATCGATATCCGGATCCTTAGATTTCAGTTTTTCCTCAGCACGCAACTTCGCATGTTCAGCACGTGCAAAGTCAATTTCACCTTCATGTTCAACCGCATCGGACATAATGGTTGCTTCATTGTTTTTGAAAAACAGAACGCCACCCGCTACCGTGTAGCGTTCACGCTCACCCTTGTGATCGGCGGACATGATGGATATATTCAACATCGTGACCAAAGGCATGTGGTTACTTAAAAGACCCATTTCTCCTTGCGGTGTCACAATATTTAGTTGTGTGGTTTCGAATGTCCGTATCGGCGCATCCGGCGTCACAATCTTGACAGTAAACATGCTAATTGCCTAAACCTGTAGCTTTCGCTTCAGCTTCCTCAATTGAACCCACATACATGAACGCTTGTTCTGGAAGATGATCCGCTTTACCATCTAAAATTGCTTTAAAACTACGAACGGTTTCTTCCTTACGAACGAAGATCCCTTTAATGCCATTGAACTGCTCAGCCACATGGAAAGGTTGAGACAAGAAGTTACGAATACGACGCGCACGATTAACAATCATCTTATCTTCGTCGGATAATTCATCCATGCCCAAGATTGCAATGATATCTTGAAGTTCACGATAACGCTGAAGAATCTGTTGAACACCACGCGCTACGTTGTAATGCTCATCTCCAACTAAGAGTGGATCCAACATACGACTGCTGGATTCAAGCGGATCAACCGCTGGATAGATACCCAAAGCTGCAATGTTACGATCCAAAACCGTCTTCGCATCCAAATGTGAGAACGCTGTCGCAGGCGCTGGGTCTGTCAAGTCATCCGCAGGCACATAGATTGCTTGAACGGATGTGATCGAACCACGCTTTGTGGATGTGATACGTTCTTGGAGCTGACCCATTTCAGTAGCCAACGTTGGTTGGTAACCAACCGCAGAAGGAATACGACCCAACAAAGCACTTACTTCAGAACCTGCTTGAGTAAAGCGGAAGATATTATCAATAAAGAGAAGAACGTCTTGACCTTCTTGATCACGGAACGATTCCGCCATGGTCAAACCTGTCAAGGCAACACGCATACGTGCACCTGGAGATTCATTCATCTGTCCATATACCAATACGGTTTTATTCAAAACGCCAGAGTCTTTCATTTCGTGGTAAAGGTCATTCCCTTCACGAGTTCGTTCACCGACACCCGCAACAACCGATAGACCACCATGCTCTGTCGCAATGTTATGAATCAATTCTTGCATGACAACCGTTTTACCAACACCGGCACCACCAAACAAGCCGACTTTACCACCCTTGATATAAGGACAGAGTAGGTCGACGACCTTGATGCCTGTCTCTAACATTTCAGCAGAGGTTTGTTGCTCATCAAAAGAAGGCGCTGCACGATGAATCGGCATACGACGAACACTCTTGTCCATATCACCCAAGCCATCGATTGTTTCACCCAATACGTTGAACATCCGTCCTAAGACATCACGCCCAACAGGTGTACTGATCGCTGCACCGGTATCAATGGCTTCCATACCACGCACACAACCATCGGTGCTCCCCATGGAGATGCAACGTACGACATCATCACCGACATGTTGCGCAACTTCAACCACAAGTACGCGATCTGGCATCATGATATTGACGGCATTATTCAAATTGGGGAGTTCCCCTTCATTGAAACGAATGTCGACGACTGGTCCAATGACTTGGCTTATTTTACCTTTGTTTTGCATCTTAACCTCCTAGAGTGCTTCTGCACCAGCGACAATTTCTGTTATTTCTTGGGTTATCGCAGCTTGTCGAGACTGATTGTATTTCAATACAAGATCATCAATGAGTTCTTCCGCATTATCCGTCGCATTATCCATTGCCATACGACGTGCGGCTTGTTCACTCGTTTTCGATTCTAACCATAAACTATACATCAAGGATTGAACATACATTGGAACCAACTGATCGATCAAAGTGATCGCATCGGGTTCAAAGATGATGTCTTGAGTCAGATGTTCAGCTTCAGCAACACCAATATTTTGTGGCTTATGATCCGCCACAATCGGCAATAAGGTCATAATGCTTGGATCAAATGTAAGTGTATTGACAAAGCGTGTATAGAGAACCTGTATACCAGCAATTTCATTATCATGATAAGCCTGTATCATACGATCCGCTTCACGTTGGATATGTCCATAGGACAGATTATCCCCATTATAGATTTCACCAAACAAGGTGTATCCTTCATGTCTGAACCAGGATCGATCACTCGATCCAATCACAAACAAAGGATTATCTTTAGGAATCTCAGCCTTGATCTTATGCAGAATATTTGAGTTATAACCACCGCATAGCCCCATATCCGATACAAAGATGACCGTAAGAATCTTACCCTCACGTTTACTAAGATAAGGGACATCTAAGACATTGGCGTTGTCAAGTACACGATGAAAAGTATGGAAAAGTGTATTCGCATAGGTGCGATACATCTCCATTTTATGTTTCATCCGTTGAAGCTTACTCGTAGCGATGAGTTCCATCGCACTGGTGATCTTCTTGGTTGCTCGAACCGAACGGATTCTTCTTTTTAACGCTACTTTATTTTGAGCCATTTTACTTTACACTCATCAAAAGGAACTGCTCCGTAAAGGCTTCCATCGCTTCTTTCATTTGAACTTCCAATTCAGGACTGATAGCCTTAGCCGTCTCAATCTCTTGAATCAAATGTGGATACTTGGAATCAAAGATCGCCACAAGACGTTTAGCATATTCCGCAATATTTTCAACTGGAATACGTTTGATAAACTTATGCTTCGCACTGAACAAGGTAACGACTTCTTGAGCCAATGTAAGGGGTTGGTATTGACCTTGTTTCAACAACTCCGTCAAACGTGCACCATGTTCAATGACTTCTTTCGTAGCCGCATCTAAATCCGAACCAAATTGTGCAAAGGATAATAGTTCACGATATTGTGCCAATTCAAACTTCAATGAAGAAGAGACTTGCTTCATTGCTTTCGTTTGAGCTGCTGATCCAACACGTGAAACCGATAGACCGGAGTCAACCGCAGGTCTTGAACCCGCATTGAACAACTCCGTCTGTAAGAATAATTGACCATCTGTGATTGAAATGACATTGGTCGGAATATACGCTGAAATATCACCCGCTTGGGTTTCAATGATCGGTAGAGCCGTAATGGATCCACCCCCATAATCTTTGTTCAATTTACATGCACGTTCCAATAAACGACTGTGCAAGTAGAAAACATCCCCAGGATACGCTTCACGTCCCGGTGGTCTTCTTAGCAATAAACTCATTGCACGGTACGCAACTGCATGTTTGGATAAATCATCATAAATGATCAAGACATCCTTGCCTTGTTCCAACCATTCTTCTCCCATTGAACAACCTGCATAAGGCGCAATGTATTGCAAAGGAGCCAATTCACTGGCTGTTGCTGAAACGATGACGGTATATTCCATCGCATGGTGTTGACGCAATTTCTCTACGATTTGTGCAACCGTCGAAGCTTTTTGACCAATAGCCACATAAATACAAATCATGTTTTCATGTTTCTGATTGATGATGGTATCGATGGCAATTGCCGTTTTACCGGTCTGTCGGTCACCTATGATAAGTTCACGTTGTCCACGACCAATTGGAATCATGGAGTCGATGATCTTGATGCCTGTTTGTAC
>JBLJAX010000110.1:0-2002 GCA_047637795.1 Erysipelotrichaceae bacterium
GGCATCGCTGTCTTGTATCTACTCCCCCTCGCTAAATATTCACTCAAAGATAAAAAGGGTGAATTGGGTTCACCCTATGGTGTCTCCAACTTCTTTGCGTTGGATGAAGGTCTAAAGGATCCGATGACCGGTGATGCCACGACAGTGAATGATGAATTCAAAGCTTTTGTGGAAGCTGCACATGCTTTGGATATGAAGGTCATCATTGACATTATCCCGAGAACAAATTCCGTCAACTCCGATTTGATCATCGATCATCCAGATTGGTTCTATTGGATCGATCATAAGGATTTGGAAGATTATCGTCCACCGATGGTTGAAGGCTTAAAATCAACCTTACCGGCTAAAAAGGAGTATTTCAAAGAACTCTTCAGTTCCCCCAGTGTTGAGGAACATCTCCATAAGTTCCGTAAGAATCCACGGGATTTGAATCCTGAGCAATGGAAGAAAATGGTTAAGGCGTATAAGTCTAAGAAAAACACCAAAGAAATCTTGGATTTGGTTCAAGAATACTTCGATATGACGGTTGCCCCAGCGTTCTCAGATCACATCAATGATCCTCAACCCGCATGGAGTGATGTGACTTTCTTTAGAATGTATAATGATCATCCGATCAACTCACAACCTTTCCTAGATGAATTGGGTGAATTCAATCCTTATATCTTATTTGATGTGGCGAAATGTAGTTTGAATCCAGGCAGTCAACCCAACATGCCACTATGGGAACTCTTGAGTGATATCATTCCATACTATCAAACCGAATTTGGGATTGATGGGGCTCGTATCGACATGGGTCATGCCTTACCGGTTGAACTCATTGATATGATCATTTCAAAGGCTAAGAAGATTGATTCTAACTTCTGCTTTATCGCAGAAGAATTGGATATCGAGAATGCTCAAGCTTCCATTGATAAAGGCTACAACATGATCATTGGGGATGGCTTCATCCGTGAACCACGTGTGTATGAAGGCATGTTCAATGCCTTTGCCTACAGCGCCAGGAATCTACCTTCGCCAGTCTTTGCTTGTGGAGAAACGCATGATACCCCACGTTTGGCCGCACGTAATGGTGAAGAAGTCTTAGCGAAGATGTTAAGTGTCTTCAATCTCTTTGTGCCAAATGCAGTGCCATTCTTGAATTCGGGTCAAGAGTTCTTCGAACGTCAACCAATGAATACCGGCTTGGATTGTAAACCAAATGAAGCCGAGGCTTTGGATAAAAACGATCCGTATTATGGCAAGCTTGCCTTATTCGATCGTTACCAATTGCACTATCTTCACCCACGTCGTTGGGAAATGGTTGAGACCATGGAGAAGGCCGCTAAGATTCGCCAGTCAATCATGAGTTCATTGGTTAAGATGGATAAGGTTTATCCACTTGGCTTCAGTGCTCCTTGGGATACCGCTGCTGGTTTCGGTTATGAAGGACGCAATAAAATGACTTTGGTCATTGCGAACACCGACTACCAACATGACAAGGAACATTGGGTTCGCTTGGATACACTCCCAGACACCTTTAACAACGAAGGCACCATTCTGAAACAAATCTTCTCTTCTGAGGATGCAGAGAATGAAACGGATGTATTCATTGAAAGCACACGGAATGTACGAATCTGGTTTAAAAAAGGCGAAGTTAAAATCTTCGAGATCAAAGCTAAATAGTATGAAAAAGCAGAATCACTCGATTCTGCTTTTATTAACGTTAAGTTGATACTTTGAGTTTCTACCATTTCCTTGCTTAGTCAAAATTGCTTTTGTAAGCATGACTCGAATCAGATTGATTGTGCTGGCTTGAGATATTCCAATTGTTTCTTGAATCTCTTTACGTGTCAACGAGCTGCTTATTTTAAACATTTGAATCACTTTTTGCTCATAGAGATTTGAGCGATCATAGTACTCTTCACGTAATTCAAGATTTGAGAAGTCTGAATCGATTTCATAACGTACATTGATATTTGGCAATATAACTCTGAACGCATGATCTGAAGTCTCTATCTTTGGT
>JBLJAX010000111.1:0-2130 GCA_047637795.1 Erysipelotrichaceae bacterium
GTATCGATTATTCCAGATTCGATTGTTTGATAATATCTTTCAACAAGCTTGCGGAAAGGTGAAGTTCTTTCGTCTCTTTATCCGATAGTGGGATTGGTAAGATCTTACGAATACCATTGCGACCTACGATGCATGGCATCGCCATATAGACATCATCAATGCCGCCCTCACCACTCAATAAGCCACTAACCGTCAATATCGACTGTTCATCGCCTAAGATTGCTTCACTGATACGCCGAACAGCCAAAGCAACAGCATAGTTTGTATACCCTTTTCGGTTAATGATTTCATAAGCCGCATGTTTAACTTCATCTTGGATGACTGTTTTGAATTCATCACTGCAGTCCAAGTTATCCGTCTTACAGTATTCATCAATGCTCATGCCAGCGATCTTAGTTGAACTCCACGTCGCAATTTCAGAATCCCCATGTTCACCAATGATATACGCATGAATATTACGGGCATCAATGCCAAATTGCTTCGATAAGATGGATTTGAAGCGCGATGTGTCCAAGACCGTACCCGAACCAATGACACGGTGTGATGGAAATCCTGCAAATTTATAGGTGATATAAGTCAGAACATCTACAGGGTTGGATACGACCAAGAAAATGGCATTTGGACTCAATTGAGCAAGCTTCGGAACCGACTCTTTAAAAATGGGAATATTCTTATTCAAGATATCTAAACGTGTTTCACCAGGTTTTGGTCCAATGCCAGCCGTAATGATGATCAAGTCTGAATTTTCCGTATCTTCGATGATACCCGCGGTGATGTTTACCGTCTTTACAAAAGCAGCACCATGCGTGAGATCCATGGCTTCTGCTTCAGCCTTTTCACGATTGATGTCGACTAAAACAATATCACTCGCAAGCCCAGCATCCATGATGGCAAAAGCCGATGTGGAACCTACAAAACCAGAACCAATAATTGAGATCTTATTTGTTTTCATAAGCATCCTCCTGAACTTATCATAGGCTTAGGCGGCTTTACTTACAATCAATATGATGTGTGAATTGGATGAACTTAAAGGAAGATTGCAATCAAGATTAGAATCATGAATAGAAGAATCAGAGGATGAATTTTAAACCATTTTCTTAGAAAGACACCATAGAATCCTAATAAAACAAAAGAAGCTACGAATAGATATCCAATGTTTGAATAATTCGCTAATCCTTGTTGCATCATCTATCCCTCCCATTAAAAAACTCAAAATACAATAATCTTCTCTAATCTATTGAATCCGTTTCGATGTGTTTTATCAATTTTGCCGGAACACCTCCGACGACGGAGTACGCTTCGACATCTTTAGTCGCAACAGCTCCAGCAGCAATCACAGCCCCATCCCCAATCGATACGCCTGGCAATACCTTCACATTGGATCCAATCCAGACATTGTTTCCTATATGTACGGGTGCATAATGGTTTTTACGATTCATGTGTGGTTCCAAAGCATGGTTTACAGTTGCTATAACCACATTGTGTCCAATTAGACTTCCATCACCAATGACAATTCCACCTTGGTCTTGAAATCTACATCCTGAGTTGATAAAAACATTCTTTCCGATGGTAATGTTCTTACCAAAATCCGCATTGAATGGAGGAAACAAACGAAAACTTGAATCAAGTTCTTTTCCAATCAGTTCACTCATCAATTGGATGATCTCTTCAGGTGAATGATAAACGGTATTGATTTCCATACAAATTTTGATGGATTCTTGAATCAATGCATTGACAAGTTGCGAGCGTTCCATTTTTATGTCTGGATCGATTGTCTCGTTACGAAATCCTTTCAGAACATCTTCTAGGGTTACCATCGAATACCTCCTCTGTATCTAATTTATTTATTACTCTAATTATACTGAATAATCGACGCACTCACATAGCATACAGCAAGTTCATTTAAATGTGCTCCATGACCAATACTCTCTCTTTAATACTTCACGATATCTTAACAATTAAAGGACTATGATGAGCTTAGGAGGAGACTGCCATGAAACTTAGAAAAATAATATCGATCCTATTGATTGTACTCTTATTTAGTGCTTGTTCATCCTTTTCAAACCCTAAAGAAACAAGTTCAAACGATAATTACGGAAACGTGTCCGAGGAAAGCGAAGGGATGCAGCC
>JBLJAX010000112.1:0-4244 GCA_047637795.1 Erysipelotrichaceae bacterium
CAATACCACAAGGAACTCACTGCCCCCATAACGGATGGTGTGTCCATTATCGGGTGTATTTTTGATGAGGATGTTGGCGACGCTTTTAATCATCACGTTCCCATGTTCAAAGCCAAAAGCATCGTTGAAGAGTTTCAAACCATTCACATCCACGATCACAAAGGCATTTGGCAAATGTTCTGAGGTTTCAAAGAAGATGAGGTGATTCTCAAAGAAATAACGATTCTTACACCCGGTTAATTGATCATGATCATTGAGATAGGCCATCATGGCTTCAGCCTCTTTACGATCACTGATGTCGATGATGGTGCTCATGAAGAGTTCTTCTTCATCAAATTGAATGGCCGAAAAGCTGATATTTGCCCAGAACTGCGAACCATCCAAACGCTGGAGTTGTTTCTCAAGGGTGACACTATTGGATCGATCTTGGACGATGCTAAAGTCTAAGCCATACGGCAGATCTTTTTCACGATGAATGTTCAAGGTTCTAAGACTCTCCCCTTCAAGTGTACTTTGCTTTGCTTTAAAGAGTTTTGCCATAAAGGGATTCGCATAGGTGATTGTCCCATAGCGATCAAAATAACAGATCCCAATCGTCGCCTGTTCAAAGATGGAGCGATGATAGGCTTCCGCTTTTTGTGTGAGACGATGTTGTTCAAGGCGGCTGTTCTGAATGTCAAAAAGCTTCGTCACCACCACCGTCACAATGGGTAGAACCAACACAAGCGGCACAAAGAGTTGTTGCTGCAAGTAAGAAAGATCCACCATTTTAAGTAATGCTAGGCTTGCATAGACCAAGGTGTGCAGAAAAAGTCCATAAAGATAGACGATGGGCAAGGATCGAGGTTTTTTGAAACGTTTGAAAGCTAAGGCAATCAAGAAACTTGCCACAATCAACGCAACCCCATAAAGCATTCCCACCCCACCTAAATACAGACGGTAAGCCACCAACATGGTCGTTAAGAGTAGACTGCTTCGTAAACTAAAAATCAGGGTCACGGCCCCAATCAAAATCGAACGCGTATCAATCAGAATCCCAGGAAATGCTTGGTACGGAATGGCCATGATCAAGATTCCAATCAAGCCAAACAAAAATGCATCGAAGAGTTCTGATGAGCGATTACGTGTTTCTTTGTAATGCACGGATACTTGATAGATAATGGTAGACGCTACCAAGATCGCCGCATTATCGAGTAAACTATGGACAGAATTCATCCTGAACTCCTTCTAGTTGGACACAATTAAAAATGAAGCCCAACAAAACTACACCATTCGTAGGTATATCGGTATGAAACGTCAATACTTAAGTCAGCTATTAAAGTTTATCAAAGGAAGTATTATCAAACAATAAAAAAATGATTTACATTTTATAGATTTCTATTATAATAAATATCAAGTGATATATATCATCAGATATTTAAAGGAGAGACATGCCACCTAAAGTCAAAGTAACACAGGACCAAATCATTCAAGCCGCCATGGACATCGTTCGTGAATCCGGGATTGATGCCTTGAATGCACGTGCGCTTGCGAAGCAATTGGATTGTTCGATCCAACCCATCTTCAAGAACTTTGAAACAATGGGGTCCTTGAAACAAGCACTTCTTGTGGAAGCACAGAAAATCTATGATGCATACACACAGAAAGGCATGGAGAACCCGAATCCTTTTCTAGGCATTGGTTTGGGCTACATTCAATTTGCTCAAGAAGAGAAGAATCTATTCAAACTGCTCTTCATGACCAATGAATTCAAACAGACCAGTTTGATTCAAATCATCAAAGATGATGAGAACCAAGAAGTGGTTAAGTTGGTAGCTCAGCTCAGTGGTTTAAGCCTAGTCCTTTCTGAACAACTCTTCATCGATGTATGGTTGATCACGCATGGTATCGCATCCATGTGTGCGACCAATGACATCGATCTCTCCCTAGATGAGGTCACCATGATATTACGCGACGCCTTTGCAGGTTTCAAATACCAACTTCTTAAGGAGAAAGAAACACATGCTTAAATTTTTAACGAAAAACCCGCTGACTCACGCTCTTGCTTGGATTGGAATCTATGTTGGAAGTGTCAATGTTTTGGATGCATTATCGGAGAGTCTTGGCGTCTTGAATCTTGCGACAAGTCTGGGCTTACTCGGCTTATCCGTCTTGAGTCTACTTTATCTTTCAAGAAACAACTTAACAAAACGTTTCGGATTAAATGGAATTAAAAGCGACTCATACAAGAAAATGCTTTATTTCACACCCCTCATCATCCTTGGTTTAAGCCAGTTTACAGGCACATTGAACCCTGACTTAAATGGATATCAAATTGCTTTGTTTGTCCTTCTCATGGCCAATGTGGGCTTTTTGGAAGAGCTGATCTTCCGTGGCTACTTGTACCAAGCCATTAAAGCAAAATCAGGCACAAATCGTGCCATCCTCATCTCGGGCATCACCTTTGGTTTGGGTCACATCGTCAATCTGATGCGCGGCATGTCTGTCGACAATCAAATTGAGCAAATCATCGTAGCCATCATATTGGGGATTCTCTTAGCTAAGATCGTAGACATCACAAACAGTCTACTTCCTGGCATTCTCTTTCACATCGTCTTCAATATCAGTGGCTCCATCATGCTTGTTGATCCAAGTCTAAATTCCGTCACTATCTTTGGAATTCTCATCCTAGCAAGTCTCTATCTGCTTTATTTGATGCGTGTTAAGCCAAAGCAAAATGACATCTTACCTCTACAAGCAAATGCATAAAAATAAAGTGAAGTTTCAAAGCTTCACTTTTCTTTTGATTTTAGAAGATTCATGGAGACTCTCATCATGGAGATGTTCCAAGAGGACATCACGAATGTAACCACGTAGAAAGATTGTTTCTTCATCTGGAATGGTCAAACTGGGATAGGCCGTCCCTCGTTGTAAGTAATCCGAACTCATGACCTGATAGATGCGATCATCTTCAAGCTCTTGACCCTCAAAAAGTATGCGTCCATCTTGAATGCGAATTGCCTGACTAAAAGTCAAAGCACCGATGAATGATCCTCGAAAGCCGGGTCCTCTGCCGGATCGCATACAATACTCAAGATCCAAGCTCTGTTGATAGGCTGCTTTGATTTGATGACCTTTCAAACGAAGCAACGATGGATTCAAAGGCGATGGACAAGCCTCAATCAAACTTAAGGTCGTAATGGGATCGGGTAAAGCATGGGAGATGATGCCATGATTGATCAAGGCAAAGTCACAAGGATGATGTTTAACCAAGGCATCACATAGAAAGTTCATCAAGCGATTCTCATGAATCGGATCGAAATCCAACGCATGGTTATTCAAGAGTGGTTCACTTAAGACCTTGATCGCATGGCTTTGTTCCTTCGCGAGTAAATCCATAAGCTCTGAATCGGGTGTTGCTTTGATTTCAATGGTTTGACTGTCCACTAGAATAAGTTGATCGTTCTGGATATCAAAGGTCATGCGTCCTAAGCTTTGTGCATACGCTCCAGCTTGATGGATCACGCAATCATGAATGATCAAGGGTTTTTCCAATTTACTGTGTGAATGACCACCAATGATGATATCGAGCTCAGGAATCTTCGTAGCGATCTGTTGATCAAAGCTCAGACCCAAATGACTCAAAAGAATGATGAAATCATAAGCACCTTGATGTGCTTTTACTTCTGTTTGAATACGTTCGACAGGATCCAAGACTTTCAAGTCATCCAAAGCAAAGAAAACATTATAACTGTCACTGCCATCAAGTGCATAATAAGGGCTCACACCAATGACCAAGAAACGATGATTCCCTTTATGAATGACGCACGATTTACGGATAAATGGAAGTTCTTCACCATTCAGTCGCACCAAGTTACAACTCAATAAAGGCACTTCATCCTCAGACATGGCCTCTAGATTAGGAACCGAACTGTAGCCTTCATTGTTTCCAATCGCAACCGCATCATAGTTCATCGCACTTAAGATACGTTTGCCCGCTCTCCCGTGTGTGCCTTGGAGTAAAATCGATTTGAAGTCATGAAAATCACCCGCATCCAAGAGCAAGTCATCTTCACCTCGTTGATTCACGAGCACTGTCTGTAGAGATGCCAGTGCTTCAAACTCACTGTGTACATCGTTGGTATGAAAAATTTGAAACACAGAACCTCCTAAAAAAAGCCTTTGCAGGCTTTTGATTAATAATTCTTTTCGTCGACCTGGAAGTGAGCTTTCTCATATCCACAAACTGGACATTTACCTGGAGC
>JBLJAX010000113.1:0-2890 GCA_047637795.1 Erysipelotrichaceae bacterium
GTTCCTTTAGATTTGGGATACGAACGCTTGCCCGTGGAGAGCCTGTCGCAAGAATAACAGCCTTAGCAGTATATTGATTCGTTGTGGTCGTCACATTGAAATCACCCATGTAGTTGATGCCAATGACTTCCTCTTCCACTAATTCAATACCTAAAGCTTTGGCATGGGCATAACCTGCCTCTAAAAGTTCAGGTCCACTGATTTGTGTGAAGCCATAATAATTCCCTACTTTATCCGTACGAGCCAAAGCGCCGCCATCTTTACCAATGACCAACACATTCAAATTGGCACGCTTGATATAAACAGCAGCCTGTATGCCTGCAGGTCCTTTTCCTAATACAATCACATCAAACATAATGTCCTCCTAATCAATGACTTTTGATTGAATCTCTGTAAACTTAAACATCATTTCTTTTTCTAAAGCTTCTACCGCATCACGGTAGGTATTTTCTTTATCCAAATGTGTGGTTATGATCGACACATTTCTCAAGTATGAACGGTGTGTAAACAGCCAACTGCGCACTGGTGCACAGATACGACCTGCGTGTATCGGTGCCACAACGATGAGTTGCTCGATATCCGTTAAATCGATCGTATCGGGCTTTAATGAAACCGATCGTTTCAAACTTGCCTTATAGCCCCAATACACATAACGCATAAAGCCTTTAAAATCAATTCTTGGTTGAATACGTAAGACTTCTGCTTGCTTATTTTGAGCGATTTCCTGGGCATAAGCAAGTGCTTTACCCGCATTGGAATATACGACGACACATGTTCTCATACGTTACCTCACAGAGTACTATAGCACTTACTTTCAAGAAAAAACAGGGCTCTTAACCCTGTCATTGAATCGAAATGATATTATAGCCGTTCGCTTCAAGAAGCTTACGCAATTTCTTTTGGTCCAACTCATCACAACGGAAGATGATTTCAGTATTGCGATTCGCAAGGTGCGAAATAGAGATCTTATTGTCCGCAAGAAGCTTGGTCAACTCTGCAAACACACCGATGCCATCCACAACCTGAAGTGCAACCCGACTTCCCTTTTGATTGTATCCAAGGATGTTCACAAAAGCTTTTAGGATGTCACTTGTTGTAAGGATGCCCAAGAGGACATTGGCTTCCCCCACAACCGGTAGACAACCAATATCTTTCTGTTCCATCACGAAGGCGGCTTCTTCAGCCAAAGCTTCCGGTGAAATGGTAAAGACTTTCTTGATCATGATGTCCTTGACTTTGGTCTTTGAGAGCAGATAGTTCATTTCATGAATGCTTAAGGTGCTCAAACGTGAAGGTGAGTTCTCCGTCACCACACCTTGTGTCACCAAGCCTACCAGTTTGCCATCACTCACAACTGGGATCCGATGAATCTTAAATTCATGCATCAAGTCCAATACTTCTGAAATCGTTTGATCGGGATGAACCGTTTTAGGGTTCACCGTCATATTATTCTTAACGTACATATCAACCTCCTAAGTAGACTTTCTGTACTTCAGGACTACTTAACAATTCTTGACCTGTACCTTGTAAGACGATCGTACCCGTCTCAAGGACATACGCTTTATCCGCGATTCTTAGTGCCTGCATGGCATTTTGTTCAACCAAGAGAATGGTTGTGCCTGTGGCATTGATGTCGCGAATGATATTAAAGATTTCTTTAACCAAAAGTGGTGCTAAACCCATGGATGGTTCATCCAATAAAAGAAGTTTAGGCTTTGCCATCAAAGCTCTTGAGATCGCAAGCATTTGTTGTTCACCACCGGAGAGCGTTGCCGCATCTTGGTGCTTACGTTGATCCAAGATGGGGAAGCGTGCATACACATTCGCAAGATCTTCCTTAATCCCATCCTTATCTTTACGTAAATATGCACCCATCAAAAGATTCTCATACACCGACATCCCCGCAAAAATCTTACGACCCTCAGGGACTTGAACCAATCCCGTACTGGGTAAAAGTTCTGGATGCTTAGGGTTGACGATTTCTTGGTCCATATAATGAATCGAGCCCGATGAAGCCTTGATCAAACCGCTGATGGTTCTTAAAAGACTCGTCTTACCCGCCCCATTGGATCCAATTAAGGAAACAATCTGACCTTCTTCTACTTCGATATTAACACCTTTTAAGGCGTGAATGACACCATAATGGACATTTAAATCCTGTACTTTTAAAATCATAGCTCCACCTCATCCCCCAAATACGCCTCAATAACCCTTGGATTATTTTTGATTTCTTCGGGCGTACCCGACGCAATCAATTTACCATAATCCAAGACAAAGATCCGCTCACAAATCTCCATGACCAAGGACATATCGTGTTCAATCAAAACGATGGTCAGATTCATTTTATCTTTGATTTCTTTGATGAACGATGTCAAGGCATGTGTTTCTTGTGGATTCATGCCTGCCGCAGGTTCATCTAAGAAGAGGAGTTTAGCACCCGTTGCCAAGGCTCTGGCGATCTCCAACTGACGTTGTTTACCATAAGGAAGATTCTTCGCTTTGGTTTCTGCGAGCTCATCCAGATTGACTTCCTTTAGGAATGCATGCGCTTTTTCTTCAATCAGAGCCTCTGACTTGAAGTAATTACCCACTCTAAGGAGCGCTCCAAATAAACCATATCTTGCCTCATGATTCATTGCGATCTTGACATTATCCAAGACACTTAACTCTTTAAAAAGACGAATATTTTGAAAGGTTCTTGCCACACCCATGCGTGTGATCTTATACGGAGGAAGTTTTGATAACTCGATGCTTTTATCCCCTTTTTGAAACATCACACGACCAGAACTTGGTGTATAGACACCGGTTAAGACATTGAACAAAGTTGTCTTACCCGCCCCATTGGGACCAATCAATCCAACCAACTCATGTTCCTCAACGGCTAAGCTGA
>JBLJAX010000114.1:0-2836 GCA_047637795.1 Erysipelotrichaceae bacterium
GTACCCCCGTTTGAACAAGGTATCAAAACGAAAACGTGTGAGATTCACACTGTACATCGTCATCACCGCCAAGATTGGCACGACATAAACTGCTGGACTCATCTTTGGTTGAATGACTTTGCCATTGCTTAATGTAATGGGTTTTGGTAAAAAGAAACGTTTGATTTTTTCCATACTAACGTTCCATCAATTCATCATCACTCAACTCACGACCATAAATCTCTTTAAGAATCTTATTGTTTACTTGTGATGATGGACCATCAAATATAATCTTTCCTTCTTTTATTCCAATCACGCGTTTTGCAAACTTCAATGCAATATCCACATGATGCATGTTCGCAATAACCGTGATATTCAGTTCTTGATTGATCTTAACAAAGTCCTGCATGACTTGATTCGACGTAACAGGATCCAAAGACGCGACTGGCTCATCCGCTAAGATGATCTTAGGTTGTTGAGCAAGACAACGCGCCAACGCAACACGTTGTTGTTGACCACCCGAGAGTTGATCCGCACGTGTATACGCCTTCTCAAGAATACCCACTTGATCCAAAGCTTCAAGCGCAATGATTTTATTTTTCTTGGTATACAAGCCTAAAAGACTCATCCACAATGGCATGTCCGCAACGCGTGCAGCCAAAACATTCTTGATGACCGTTGTCCGTTTAACCAAATTGAACGATTGGAAAACCATGCCAATGTCTCTACGGAAACGACGCAAAGCCTTTCCCTTTAAACTTGAGACATCCACACCATTGACCAAAAGCTTACCATCGGTAATGGTATGCATTTGATTGATTGATCTCAACAGAGTACTTTTACCAGCACCGGACAACCCAATGATGGCTACAAAATCACCCTGTTCGACCTCTAGACTAACACCTTTTAAAGCTTGTACCCCATTGGGATAGGTCTTCACTACATTTTGAAACTGAATCATAGATAAGCTCCTTTGGAATAAAAAAAGGAGCGAGGCTTAGCCTCGCTCTCAAGCTAATTAACCTTTAACAACGTCGGCAGCTTTACGAGCGCCGTCATAATCAGAATCCGTTACAACTTTATAACCTTCATGGCTATAAACTTTAACAGCAGCTTTTCCAGCTTCAGTTTGTCCAATTTCGACAAATGATTCTTGAACAGCTTTTTTGAAGTTATCGGTAACTTCTGGGTGATTCAAACTTACGGAAATCGTGTCATTGAAGATACCTTCAGTAACACCGATGACATCGGTTTCTTCCCAAATTGGAGCGGTACGTTTCCATTCCGTCGTCCATTGTGCTTCATAGTCACGACGAATGTCAGCATAACCAACACCAACATCACATGTACCATTGGATAAGTTCAAAGCGATATCGCCATAACCACCCGGTAAAGGTGCTTTGGATAGATCCGTCAACTTTTTACCAAAGTTGTCGATCAACCACATTGTTGGGTAAACATAACCTGAAGAAGAAGTGGTAGAACTGGAAACACACCATTGTGCACCATCAACATCTTCCCAAGTCAAAGCTGTTCCAGCGTTGACTTTGTCAGCCAACATACGTCCATACTCACTGGTACCAGCATAAATCAAAGAACGATAGTAAGTAACTTGATTAGCAGAATCGCCCAATGTAGCTTGTCCATCATTCCAGTCAACAGGATTGATACTGTCTTTGTTCAAACCAGCACGGGTAGCAGCCAATACAACTTCAACACCATCTCCAGAGTAAGCAACATACGTTCCACCAGGTAAGAACCCGATTTGAGCAGTACCAGCAGCCAAAGCTTCCCCAGCAGCATTATAATCTGTGGTTACTTCGATGGTAACTTGTTCAACGGTATACCCTCTTTCACCCATAGCGTCGATCAACATTTGTTTGAGCGGTTCTGTGGATTCAAGAATCAAGCCAGGGTCCTTGCTTGGTACAAACAAGACGACCAAATCTTCAATCAAAGTATCTTCAGTAACTTCTGGCTCTTTTGCACAAGCCGTCAAGGAACCAATCACTAAGACCGAAATCAATAAGATGCCTAAAATCTTCTTCATTCGTTGTCCTCCTGTAATGATTAATTACAGAACAATTTTAACATACACAACTCTTCATCTCAACGCACAATCAAGCAAGTTTGTTAAGATGGTCTAACATTTTGATATAATAAGCTCATGAAACAAAATCTCATCCTTTGCACCTCGGATGTGCACGGAACCCTATCTGCCTATTCTTATTTAGATGGCTCCCTTACAAACAATGGTCTATCCCGTTATAAAACGGCTGTAGATACCTTGCGTAATCAAAACGATATCATCGTAGTGGACAATGGCGATAGTCTTCAAGGCAGTCCTTTAATGACTTATGCACTGAAAATCCAAGCAAAGCCCAACCCTTTGGCAAGTGTGTTCAATCAAATCGGTGTCGATTACGTCAATATTGGTAATCATGATTTCAATTATGGTGAAGCCGCCTTATTAAGTTATCTTGATGATTTGAATGCCTTATGTCTTACATCCAATATCCTTTATAAGGATGAACCGATTGGACATACGGTTGTCCATCAAACCTCTAATGAACGCATTGCCTTGATTGGTCTTTGTACCGATTACATCCCGAACTGGGAAAAACCTGAACACATCAAGAATTTTAGATTCCTAGATCCAATCGAAACACTTATACAAGAAATTGCTAAGGTCGAAGTCGATAAGATTATTGTCTTTTATCATGGTGGATTTGAACGTGATCTAAAGGATGGTCATCCTACTGAAAAGCTCACAGGCGAAAATGTTGGTTATGAAATACTCACAACATCTGGTGTCGATGCCCTCTTCAGTGGTCACCAACATCGCTCCATCGCACAA
>JBLJAX010000115.1:0-4437 GCA_047637795.1 Erysipelotrichaceae bacterium
GGGGCTTTGATTCTCCTCATCGTCTCACCCATCCAAGCCTTATGGTTCATTCTGTTTATCATCGTCCTCCAACAATTCGATGGGAACTACCTAGGGCCCCGAATCCTTGGGGATTCCATGGGCTTGCCAAGTCTATGGATCATGTTTGCGATTATCGTCGGAGGTGGATACTTTGGTTTGGTGGGGATGTTCATGGGGGTTCCGATCTTTGCGGTTATCTACTTGGTTTTCAAACGTTTGATTCATCAAAGGCTTAATGAGAAAGCGATTGTCATAAAGTAAAAAAGGGAAATTTCCCTTTTTTAGTCCAATAAGAATAATAGTTCTAAGTAAGCCGGATAAGGATACACATCACGCGGTAGAATCAACTCCAAGGCATCAATCTCCTCACGGACGACATCCAAGAGTGGGAAGACTTCTGAGCGAAGATAGAGTCCTTCGGACCTGAGGTCTTCAATGCTTTCCGCATGGTGAAGCTTAGCATTCAGTGTGTTGATGACATCCGCTGCCTTATCCACATGTTTCATGATCGTTTCAATCTGCTTAGCATAATAAGGGAAATCTTTTAATGTCAGTAAACTGTTGAGGTAGGGATGAATGGAAGGAATGACTTCACGCTCAACCATACGAATCAGTGTTTTTGCCTCGACTTGTACCGTCTTGATGTATTGTTCATAGAGAATGTCCGAGCGCGCATCCAATTCATATTCACCATAAATATTGTTTCTGGCAAAGAGTGCTTTTGTTTTTTCACAATTCAAGAATTCAATGGCTTCCACAAAGGATGGAATGTTTGGTAAACCACGCTCTTTTGCTTCATCAACCCAAGCACTGGCATAGCCATCCCCACTAAAGAGGATGCGGTGATGCTTACGCATCAACTCTTGAATGATCTTTAAAGCCTCATCACGCACATCCTGGAGATACTTGAATTGTTCCAAGCGATTGGCAATGTCATGTAAACTATCTGCGATGATGGTGGAGATGACAGTATTCGCAAAGGATGCGGATAAGGATGAACCCAACATACGCAACTCAAATTTATTGCCTGTGAACGCGAATGGAGAAGTACGATTGCGGTCACTGTTGTCTTTTGGGATATAAGATAAATTGTTTAGTGGTGAGAAACGATTGGCTTCTTTGCTGTTCTTGACAACTTTCTTGTCCGCCATTTCAAGTAAGATGCGTTCGATCACATCGCCCATGAATACGGAAATGATAGCAGGAGGGGCTTCATTCGCACCTAAGCGATGATCATTGCCAGGTCCAGACGATGCCAAACGTAAGAGTTCAGGATGTTCATCAATGGCTTTAAGGATCGCTGCCACAAAGACCAAGAAACGAATATTTTCATGGGGTTTATCACCAGGTTCCAAGAGATTTTGACCATCATCTGTAATGAGCGACCAGTTGTTGTGTTTACCTGAACCATTGATGCCCTTAAAAGGTTTCTCATGTAATAAACACGCCAGATCATGTTTCAAAGCAACTTTTTTCAACACATCCATCAAGAGTTGGTTTTGATCAACGGCAATGTTCGCATCGGCATAGATGACAGAAAACTCAAATTGACCTGGGGCTACTTCGTTATGCTCAACCTTTGAGAAGATGCCCATCTTCCAGAGCTCCACATTCACTTCATCCATATAGGCTTTGACACGATTTGGAATCGATCCAAAATAATGATCTTCAAACTCTTGCCCACGTGGAGCACTCGCCCCAAGTAGGGTTCTACCCGTTAACACAAGATCTTTACGTTCAGAGAACATTGTACGATCGACCAAGAAGTATTCTTGTTCAAGTCCAACGGATAAGTTGACGCGTTTGACTTGTTTATCACCCAAGGCTTGAACGACACGACTGCTTTCTTGGCTCAGGCGATCTAAGGATTTTAATAGCGGTGATTTTTGGTCAAGGGATTCACCATTGTAGGATACGAAAATGGAAGGAATGCATAGGACCTTATCCCGAATAAATGCAGGAGAACTGATATCCCAATAAGTATACCCACGCGCTTCGAAGGTTGCACGTAAGCCACCACTGGGGAAACTTGAACCATCGGTTTCACCTTTGATCAAGGTTTTTCCTGAGAAGCGTGCGATGGCATTGCCATCTTTGTCTTGTTCGAGGAAACTATCGTGTTTTTCCGCTGTTTGTCCGGTGAGGGGTTGAAACCAATGCGTGTAATGTGTAACGCCAAATTCCATTGCCCATGCTTTCATCGCATGTGCGATCGCATCGGCCGTATTACGATCCAATGCGCTCTCCTTTGCGAGAGCGGTTTTCCATCCTGTGTAGATTGGATAGGGTAAGCGTTCACGCATGATTTTCTCACCGAAGAGGTGAATGCCAAATTCGTCGAAGGGATGTGCCATAGTGTGCTCCTTAAATATGTACACAATTTTATGCTTAAAATTTGAAAAGTAAATAAAAAAATAAAAAATATTCTAGAAAATTACTAAAATATTTCATGAAAACGCTTAAAATGTGAAAAATATCGATAAAATCAATGAAAATATCGAACAAACATAAAAAAAGACTAGATTGATCTAGTCTACTACGATGACTTCGGTTACGCCGAGAACTTCTTCAATGAGTAAGGTTTCGACTCCCATCTTGATGGTCACGTCAATGGCGCTGCAACCGACACAGGCTCCAAAGACACGAACATACACACGACCTTCTTCATCGATGCTTACAAATTCCACATCCCCACCATCTCTTTGGAGGTAAGGACGGATTTTATCCAAAACGTCTATGACTTCTTTTTCAATATTCATGTTCGTATCATCTCACAAATAACATCAAGCCCGCAACCGTTAAGCCCAAAACAACACCACCAATGACTTCGAACCATTGGTGTCCCAAGACCTCTTTGATTTTCATCAAATAGATGGGATCGTCCAACTTGATGGTTGAAAGGGTTTGAATGTCCTTGACCAACTGTTGGGTCAACTGTATATTTCTGCCTGCATAATAGCGGACATTAGCCGCATCATACAAAACGATCAAACTGAAGATCAACACCACCGCAAATAAGGTGGACGAAAAGCGTTCTTGAAAACCAACCGCCAAGCTTAATGCAGAGACGGTCGATGTATGGGAAGATGGAAAACCACCACTGTCCCAGAGTAAGCGAGATTCCCATTTACCGGTTCGATAATAGCGAAAAACAGGTTTTATGGCTTGTGCGATTAGGTTGGCTGAGATGGCAGCCCAAAATGGATATAGATTACCGAGCATAGTTTCCTCGTTCGATATTATAGCACAGAACAAAAAGTCCTGTGCTATAATAATTACGCTAAAGGAGTCTGTATGAACTATCGGGTCGGTCAAATTATCGAAGCACAAATCACAGGCATCAAGCCTTATGGGGCTTTTGTGAGTGTGGATGAAAACATCAGTGGTTTGATCCATATTTCTGAATTATCCGATGGCTTCGTTCGTGATGTCGAGAGTTTCGTAAAAATGGGTGAGAAGGTCAAGTTGAAGGTGTTGGAAGTCGATGAACAGAGTCATCAATTACGCCTCTCCCTTAAAGCGGTTCAAATGAACTCACGTAAATCACGTCCACGCATGAAACCGATGATCAAATTGAAAGAAAAGATCGGTTTTGCGTCATTGAAAGCACAACTGAATGATTGGGTTAAAGAAGCTCAAAAGGAGAACAAGCATGATTAAGATGGATTTACAGTATGCTCATGTGAGCGATGCATTTGCAGGGTATCAAGCGGAGGTTTCCAAATATCATCACCAAATGATTGATAAAACAGGTTTGGGAAATGATTTCTTGGGCTGGTATACCTTACCTTTTGATTACGATAAAGCTGAATTTGAATTGGTGAAAAAGCTTGCCAAAAATATTCGTGAAAAAGCAGAAGTATTCATTGTTTGTGGAATTGGTGGATCGTATTTGGGTTCACGTGCGGCCATTGAAATGGTACAGGGTATTTTCCCGAAACGTGATGTGGAAGTCTACTTTGTTGGGAATACCTTCTCAAGTACATATATCTTGCAGTTGATGGATAAAATCAAAGACAAGAGTGTTTATGTCAATGTCATCTCCAAGTCGGGAACGACGACGGAAACGGCGATTGCGTTTAGATTGTTTGAACAGTTCTTGCTTGAAAAATATGGTGTTGATGGCAGTCGTGAACGGATCATTGCGACGACGGATAAAGCTAAAGGCACTCTAAAGAATCTAGCGACACAAAAGGGTTATCAGACCTTGAGTATTCCGGATGATGTCGGTGGTCGTTATTCCGTGTTGACGTCGGTTGGTTTATTACCGATTGCGGTTGCGGGTTTGGATATTGATGCGATGATGCAAGGTGCACGGGATGCGGCTGAAGCGCACAAGTCTGAGTTGATAGAAGAAAACCCTGCGTATCAATATGCAGTGAGTCGTAGAATCCTTGAAGCGAAGGGTAAGAACAT